>NZ_BAAAFI010000008.1:0-150668 GCF_039523455.1 Algoriphagus jejuensis
ATTGGCTCTCATCCCTTACCACTTTTCAATAAAATTAATCGCTCGAAAGGTGATTTTTTAATCTGAAGCTAACATAGGAGACGCAAAGGCTGAACTTTGCGGCTTTCCGGCTCTGCGAGAAAAAAGAATCGAAAACAAAAAAAGGCTGGATCGCTCCCAGCCCAATTATTTCATTCAAACAAAAAGCGGACAACTACAACTCTACACTGATGTGAAGTTTGCCACCCAGCCCTTCTTCCACAATCATCCTCAAAGCAGGAATCCTAACATCGCTCACAGCCCGCTCTATCTTGGAACTGTAAATTCTATTCAATTTGTCCATATGGGGGCTCGCAAAGGCTCAGAGAAGCAAAGGCTGAACTTTGTGGCTTTCCGGCTCTGCGAGAAAAAAAAGGAATTATAAACAAAAAAGGCTGGATCGCTCCAGCCCTTCGTAAATCGAAAATCGCAACTCTTAAATCCAGTTGGTGTGATAAAACTTACCGCTTGGATCGTTTTTCCGCTGGTACGTATGTGCGCCGAAATAATCTCGCTGCGCCTGTATCACGGATGCAGAAGATTCAGCGGTGATTCTTCCCAGGAGATAATTGATCCCTGCGCTCATCACCGGCAAAGCAAATCCATGGGTCAAACCCAAGCCTACCAATTCTGCCAAGGCTTTTCTGCCAGAAACCACCTGGTCCTTTACTCCGGCCATTTCAAAGAAGGACACGGAATCAGAATAATTGGCGGAGATATTTTCCATCAAGCCACTGCGGATGATGCAGCCATTGGTCCAGATTCGGGAGATTTCGTTGAAGTTGAGCTTCCAATCTTTGGTGTCGGACACGGTCTTCATCAGACGGAAACCAACTTCATGGTTGATGATTCGAGCCAAAGAATAAGCGGCTTTGATCTTGGGAAGCCACTCTTCTAAGCTGCCTTCGACTTGTTGGAACTCATGTTGGAAGGTTTTGGAGAAAGCTACACGCATGGCTTTTTCACCCGAGACTCCGCGGGCATTGACTGACTCGGCCAAGGGGCTGTAGGGAATTCCATATTCCAAAGCCGTGGTCAAGGACCAAGCTCCGGTGCCTTTTTGACCGGCCTGATCCAGGATTTTATCCAAAAGCAATTCTCCGTTTTCTTTGAAAAGGAGCAAATCGGCAGTGATCTCAAGCAAGAAGGACTTCAATTCTCCTTTTCCCCAATCCGAAAAAATCCCCGACACCTGCTCCGGCGTACAACCGAAACCAAATCGAAGCAAGTGCGTCAACTCGGCCAAAACCTGCATCTCTCCATATTCGATGGAATTGTGCACCATCTTGACGAAATGGCCTGAGCCACCTGGACCAACGTAGGTCACGCAAGGTTTGCCGTCTTTGTCTTTGGCAGAGATCCTGCCCAAAAAGTCCTCCACCATTGCATAGCCTTCAGCATTCCCACCTGGCATAATGGACGGACCTTTTCGCGCACCCTCTTCTCCTCCGGACACGCCCATCGGAAGGAAGTGCATGCCTAACTCATGAAGTCTTGCGACTCTCCGATTCGAATCGAGGTAAAAAGAATTTCCTCCGTCGATTACCAAATCGTCCTTTGCCAGAATCGGAAGCAAGCTATCCAGCTGCGCGTCAATAGCCACTCCGGCGGGAATCATCATCAGGATACGGCGGGGCTTTTCGAGTGAATCGACAAATTTCTGAAGATCCTCGAAGGCCAGCATATTCGAAAATTCAGGATTTTCATCGACCACTTTCTGGGCGATTCCCTCTTCCTTGCCTGCTACAAATCGGTTGTAAAGTGATACGGAAACGTCTTTTTCGGCCAAATTGAGCGCCAGGCTTTTACCCATGACACCCATTCCGATCACACCCATTTTCATTTTCATCTGCTTTTTTTGTTTAAATGTGGTCAATCCAGCAGGAGAGAAAGTTTCTCACTCTGTCTTGCTCGATTTTATAGGTTGAGATTTTAAGTAGTTGAGGGACTCGTCGAGCAACTGCTCGGGCGTCCCGGCAATGTCCAATAAATAGCCTGTCAGTGGCTTTTCCCAAAGGGCGATCTGCGAATCGAGCATCCCAGCCTTCATGAAGTGATTTTGTCGCGCCGACATCCGCTCCCAGATCAAATCCCGATCGCCCGTAAGGTGAATCCAGCGGATGCTTGGCGACACGGCCAGCATCTCCCGGTAGGAGTTTTTCAAAGCCGAACAGGTCAGGACCGCACCGCTGGTTTTCTCCGAAGCGAGCAACTGATCCGCCATGGCCTGAAGCCAGGGAATCCGGTCCTCGTCCGTCAGGGGATGGCCTGCACTCATCTTGGCGACGTTTGCCTCGGGGTGGAACTGATCCGCATCAAAAAAAGGAAGCCGAAGCCGTTCGGCAATACGCGCGCCGAGAGTGGATTTCCCAGTCCCAGACACGCCGGTGACAATAACAAGCATAGGGGCGAAGTTAGACTTTTTGCAGTCAACAGACAACGGTCCACCGCCGACCGAATTTCGGAAGTCTCTTCGCTTTACAATTTGGTTTCGTCCTTGCGAACGACGCAGGAGTGAAGCAATCTTTCCAAAGAGAAATGCTAACGGAAAGATGCCTCTTGGGAAAGATTGCTTCAGGGTATTGGCCTGCCAAAGAACCCTCAGCCGTGTGGAACCCTACCAATGACGCCTACTCGCACGTTTCAACTTTCAAAACTTTACCACCTTACAACTCCAATTCCTTACCTTTGCCGCTTCAATTCCAAGATTCATGATTTCAGTCGATAACGTCTCCGTGATCCACGGCGGCAGCCCGCTCTTCAGCAACATCACCTTCAACATCAACGAAACCGACAAGATCGCCCTGATGGGTAAAAACGGAGCAGGAAAGTCCACCCTGCTCAAGATCATTGCCGGGCAAAACAAGCCGAGCTCGGGCGCTGTGTCTGCTCCAAAAGGCTATGTGGTCGCCTACCTGCCCCAGCACTTGCTGACCTCCGATGACTGTACCGTAATGGAGGAAACGTCGAAGGCTTTCGCATCTTACCTCAATATGAAAACCGAAATCGAACGGATCAACGAAGAATTGACCGTCCGTACCGACTACGAATCTGAGGAATATTACAAGCTGATCGAGCAGGTTTCTGAGTTGAGCGAACTTTTTTATGCAATCGAAGAAGTCAACTACGAAGCAGAGGTAGAAAAAGTCCTTTTGGGACTGGGATTCGTACGTGAAGACTTTCTGCGCAACACTTCCGAGTTTTCCGGAGGCTGGAGAATGCGTATCGAGCTGGCCAAGATCCTGTTGCAAAAGCCGGATCTGATCCTCCTCGATGAACCGACCAATCACCTCGACATCGAGTCCATCCAGTGGTTGGAGGATTTTTTGATCAACAAAGCCAAAGCTGTCGTGGTCATCTCTCACGACCGGGCCTTTGTAGACAACATCACGACTCGCACCATCGAGGTGACCATGGGTCGAATCTACGACTACAAAGCCAAATACAGCCACTATCTGGAGCTGCGCAAAGAGCGACGCGAGCAGCAACAAAAGCAGCACGAGGAGCAGAAGCGAGCCATGGCTGACATCCAGGAATTCATCGATCGCTTCAAGGGCACTTATTCCAAGACGCTTCAGGTACAATCCCGTGTGAAGATGCTGGAGAAGATGGAAATCATCGAGGTGGATGAGGTGGATAGCTCAGCGTTGAAGCTTCGCTTTCCTCCCTCTCCCCGATCAGGAAAATATCCGGTCATTGTGGAAGAGATGAGCAAAAGCTACGGCGACCATGTCGTGTTCCGGGACGCTTCCATGACGATCGAGCAAGGACAAAAAGTCGCTTTCGTCGGAAAAAATGGGGAAGGAAAGTCCACGATGATCAAAGCGATCATGGGCGAGATCGACTTCCAAGGCAAGTGCGAACTCGGTCACAATGCCATGATCGGCTACTTTGCGCAGAACCAAGCTTCGCTTCTGGACGAGACGCTGACCATCTTTGAAACCATCGACAACATCGCCGTGGGCGAAGTCCGCACCAAGATCAAGGATATCCTCGGCGCCTTTATGTTCAAAGGCGATGACATCAACAAAAAGGTCAAGGTGCTATCCGGAGGGGAAAAAACCAGACTGGCGATGATCAAACTTCTGCTCGAGCCGGTGAACTTGCTGATTCTCGATGAACCGACCAACCACTTGGACATGAAGACCAAGGACATCATCAAGGACGCGCTCAAGGCATTTGATGGCACCATCGTCTTGGTTTCCCACGACCGGGACTTCTTGGACGGGCTGGCAACCAAAGTTTTTGAATTTGGAAACAAACGCGTCAAAGAGCACTTCGAAGACATCAACGGATTCCTGAGAAACAAGAAGCTGGAGAACCTGCGGGAAGTGGAGAGGAAGTAGTCCCTCGACAAGCTCGGGAACCTATTCAGTGAGCAGTCTCAGTTGGCAGGTCGCAGACCTTTGAGGGTTTTGAAAGCCTTAGTCTGGCAAATGCAACATATTCTTTACTCCGAGACTCCAATCGGAGTATCAGACTGAGCACTGGAACTACGAGGGTAGCATAATCGACGCCCCTATAATTATGAAATCCGAGGCCTCCCGCTCGGATTTCTCGTTATCGGCTTGGTCAGCTTCTGGAAATGCAGGAAAAACAGGAAGTGTGGCTTTCAGAGTTAAGTTTCAAATCCTCATACCTGAGTTTTAAAAATCTCTATTTACAAAAGAGGAAAAATTGAATGACTAACCGCTATCTGTCCTCGCTAAATGCCGTATGCATGAATCATTGAATAGCCAGGGTTGGTGAGCGGACTCGAACCATAATGGCTGGAACCCAAAAGTTGAGAGGGTTTCAAAAATGCCGTAGGCATGCTCGATAGTTTTAGGATGCACGAGCCGAGAATAAAATAAAAACCCTCCAAGGGACTTTAAGCCCTTGGAGGGTGAAAATTCTAGCGTCTTTTTTACAATCCAAACATCCTCGGTAGCCAAAGTGAAATCTCTGGAAACAGCATGATCAGCACTAAGCCGACAATCATGGCAAAGAACAACGGCAAGAGCGGTTTGATCACCTGCTGAATCGAGATCTTGGCGATTCCGACACCGATGAAAAGCACCGATCCTACAGGGGGTGTACAAAGTCCAATGCAAAGGTTGAGCACCATCATGATTCCGAAGTGTACCGGATCGACACCCAATGCTGTGACTACAGGCAAAAAGATCGGAGTAAAGATCAAAACAGCCGGAGTCATGTCCATGAAGATCCCGACAAAGAGCAAGAGCAAGTTGATCAGGATCAGGATGACGATTATGTTGTCACTCAGGGAGAGTAGGGCCGCAGAGATATTCTGAGGAATATTCTCACTGGACATCACCCAAGACATCGCCATCGAGGTCGCGATCAAGAGCATCACGACCGCAGTGGTTTCACCTGATTTAAGGAGGATTTGCGGCAATTGTTTCCAACCGATTTCCCGGTAGATGAGTGACAGGATCAAACTATAAACCACCGCAATCGCAGAAGCTTCGGTCGCTGTAAATACACCTCCGACGATCCCTCCGATCACGACAACGAGTAAAAACAGGCTGGGAACGGCATTATAGAAAGTTTTTAATACCAAGCTCATGGAAGAAGGCTCGCCCGCCGGCAGCTTATTCACCTTGATCAGGATCGCCGAAGTAATCATCAACAACCCTCCAACCAAAAGTCCGGGAAGATAGCCCGCAACAAATAGCGCTGCTACAGATACCCCTCCCGATGCTAAAGAGTACACGATCAAAACATTGGAAGGAGGAATGATCAATCCCGTGGTGGATGAGGTGATATTCACCGCCGCACCAAGCGCTTTGGGATAACCTTCTTTCTCCATTCTTTTTCCCAAGATACCACCCATGGACGATGCCGCAGCTACTGCGGAACCGGCAATCGCGCCCATTAGCATGGCTGCAATAATATTCACATGAAGCAGCCCGCCAGGAAGGCGACCTGTCAAGGCTTTGGCAAACTCAATCAGTCGGTTGGCTATTCCTCCGCGATTCATCAATTCTCCCGCCACGATAAAGAACGGTATGGCCAAGAGCGAAAAGCTGTCCAAACCGGTAGCCATCCGTTGCGCCACCGTCGTGATCGCCGGCATCGTCGCCACCGTCACCATCAAGGTCAGCATGCTCGACAAGCCCAAACTCCAAGCCACCGGAACCCCAATCCCCAGAAAAAACAAAAATGAAATAACTAGAATTAATACACTTAACACTTCCATTATTCAGCGGTTTTGAGGGTTTGGGATAATTGAACAATAGAATAGACCTGGTAGTAGGCTACCAAGATTCCACTAAATGGGACCATGCCGTAGATGTAGGCTAAGGGTATCTGCAAGGTCGCGGACTTTTGTCCCAGGATGAAAGTGATGTACACTAAATTAGATCCGCCGATCATCATAGCGGTAACTGCGAAAACCAAGATGCAAACATGAATCAAGATCATCAGTTTCAGCTGGGCTTTACCTTTGAGCTTGGTCAGTAGAATATCGATGGCCAGGTGTTCATTTTTTCCGGCAACATAGGCCGTCCCCAGCATCCCGACCCAGATCAGCATGTAGCGCGACAGCTCGTCAGTGAAGGAACTCGGACTTTGAAAAACATATCGGGAAGTCACCTGCCAGGTGACATTCAGCACCATCAAGGCCATCAACACGACTAGCATATGGCCGATCAGAAGGTCTAGGTTGGACTTAGTTTTAATCGAAAACATCAGACTATATCTTTTGGGTTACTGGTTTATTGGACTTCTCGGATAGCTTTTACAATCTCGTAAATCTCCGGCTGGGCTACTTTCAACTGCTCGTAAACTCCCTCCACTGCCTTGCGGAAAGGCTCTTTGTCAGGCCGAACGATGGTCACGCCAGCTGCTTCCAGCTCACGCATCGACTCAGCTGTTGACTCTGCCCACAATTCGTATTCGTATTCAGCAGATTCGTCGGCAGCCGACTGCACCCACTCCTGCTCCTCTGGAGAAAGTGAGTTCCACACTTTGGTGCTGATGATGACGACATCCGGGATCGCGGTATGTTCGTCCAAGCTGTAATATTTGCAGACTTCGTAATGCTTGGAGGTATAGAGACTTGGCGCGTTGTTTTCCGCAGCATCCACGATGCCCTGCTGAAGTGCGGTGTATAATTCTCCATAGGAAACTGGAGTCGGCGAACTGCCCATAGCCTTGACCATGTTAGATGCAGTCGGGCTTTCCATCACTCTGACTTTAAGCCCTTTCAGATCTTCCGGTGTGTTGACCGGCTTGTCTTTGGTGTAAAAGCTTCTTTTTCCAGCGTCATAGTAGCACAATCCACGAAGCCAAAACTCCTCCCCGTCCAGCAAAAGTTGCTTTCCAATCGGCCCGGTCAACACGTCCTTTTGGTGTTTGTCGTCTCGGAAAAGGTAAGGCATCCCATACACTTGCATCGTAGGAGCAAAGCCTTCCAGCGCCGCAGCGGATACTTTGGTCATACCCAAACTTCCGATTTGAAGGAGTTCGACAAGCTCTCTTTCCGAACCGAGTTGTTGGTTGGGATAGACCGAGACTTTAATTTTGCCACCGGATTTTTCTTCGATTTTCTTGCCCATATAGAGCATCGCCTCATGCACCGGATGGTTTACGACCTGTGCGTGGCCGAGTTTGATGACTTTGACACCGAGCTGATCCGAACAGGAGTTGAGCAGGCAGGAGGTCAAAATCAAAGAGAAGAGGAGCAGGTATTTATTCATGGGTTTCGTTTTGCAGACTTGGGGTAACAATATCACTCTTTCAATTTTTAAGGCGCGGAGAAATTACGGAATCGATTTAAAATCGCTCAAGTCAAACTTTTCTCCTGTCCCATCGCCTCTCGCGATGGATTAATTGGGTGGGTTTCGGAACCAAATTTCGCGCGATAGTCTGACAGACGATATTCATAGATTGATCGGATTTCTCCACTTGCTTGCTTCATCTTGTAATCAGCCAAACCCGCGATGTAGGTATTTGCGGCCGGAGAGGGTGAAAGCAAAACTGCGGTGGGGAGTCTAAAATCGGGAAATATCTTGTTAAATTCTTTTTCGACAAATCTGCTGGTGAAAAGTACCCTAAAAATCTTCGGTGTGAGACATTTCAGGATCCCGTTTTTGTTGTGCTCGACGATCTTCAGATTGGCATCGCTGCAGTTGTCCTTCGTTCGGATGATCCGGTAAGCCACGTCAGAAAGTGCCAGTCCATTTTGCAGGCAAAGCTCCCTCTTCTGCTCCAAGGTATCCACCGACATGCCGAATGTGTCGGACAAAAGCCTCCAAAACTCATTCTTGCCACTTCCGCAATAAAACCAAGGCCCATAGTCCAGGCCGTTGAAACAGGGAAAACTCCCCAGGATCAGCGTCTCGGATCCTGCCGGACAAAATGGCTCAAAGGGATGCGTCTCGACCCGGTCCATCTCAGAGGCTTAGGACCTTGCCGAGCTTGGAGGATTCGTAGATCGCGCAGATCAGCTCCACGGACTTTCGGGCCGTCCTTCCGTCCACCACCACAGCCTGATCGGTATCCATAGTTTCCAAAAACAATTTCCATTGATCCAAGTGAAGTTGAATCCCGATGGCATTTGGATCGGATGAGCCGCTGCCGCCGGCCGCTTCAGTATTCGGTTCCAAGGGAGGCTGACCTTTCACATTCCAAGCCGTTAGCTTCCCGCCTTCGAGGATCGCACTTCCTTCTGTGCCAAAGATCTCGATCCGCTCCGGGTAGCCGGGGTAAAGCGCCGTCGCTGAGGTGATGTTTCCCAAAGCGCCATTTTTAAAGTTCACCAGCGCAGCTCCCAAGTCTTCTCCCTCGATGGGATAAAGCGTGGTCTGCACCTGGCCATAGACATTTTTCACATCGCCCATCAGGTTGAGCAGCAGGTCGATGGTATGAATACCCTGGTTGATCAAGGCTCCGCCTCCGTCTGCTTTGAGGGTTCCTTTCCAGACACTACTCGAGTAATAGGCATCGTTTCTAAACCAATTCACGTAGGCATTGCCCATGATCAGCCGTCCAAAAACACCCGCATCGACAGCCTCCTTCAGTTTTATATAATCTGGGGAAAAGCGGTTTTGGAAGATCACCGCGAGTTTGACACCTTTTTTATCCGCAGCATCGATCAATTGATCCGCGCGGGAAGGGTTGATCTCGATCGGCTTCTCCACCATCAGGTGTTTGTCAGCCTCGATGGCAGCCAAACCCGGCTCCAGGTGCATGCCGCTCGGTGTGCAGATGCAGACGATGTCCAAGCCCTCCACTGCGAGAAAGTCCGCGATGTCCGAAAAAACGGGTGCAGAAAACTTCTCCCGCGCAGCTTCGGCGCTTTTGGGGTTGGGGTTAAAAAGTCCGATCAAACGCCCGCCTTCCAGCTCGGCGATTGCCTGTGCGTGCTTGATGGCGATGGCACCCGTGCCTACGATTCCTATTCCTTTCATGTGTTTACAATTTGTTTTTTAACGGCCACATGGAATCTCGCATGATTGACAATCCTCCCAGTAAGTGAGGTTTTCTCTCATGCTTGATTTTCTATTGCTCATTTCAATTCGTTTAGTAGTTTCTCCCAAGTTTTCTTCGCGACAGGAATGCCATGCTCCAGATTTCGCTGTCTGGTCTTCATGGTTTGCTGACCGGGGTAAAAAACGGACTTGCCCGCAAAAGCTTCAGCCCCCAGATAATCCTCGACAATCGCCTCCGCCTTTTCCTCAAACCAAGCCTCCAGGCCCAGCACCTTCGGATCCAAAGCGATAAAAACCTGCGAAAGCCCGGTTTCCAAGCTTGCCTTTCCGATATCCTTGGTACTGTTTCCTCCGGAAAGCAAAGCCGCCAACAAATCAATCATCAGCGACAAACCGGCACCTTTCCATAGCCCAACCGGCAGCGCGGACTGCTTTTGCATGACGATCTTCGGATCATGGGTCAGGTTTCCTTTTTCATCAAGCCCTGCGGGAAAAGCGGCTTGCTCTCCTGCCTCTGCCAGACGGCTCAGCTTGCCATAGGCAAATTGTGACATTGCCATGTCGAGAACCAGATGCCCCCCTTCTCGGGGAATGCCGATGACCAGCGGATTGTTGCCCAGTCTCGGCTCCTTGGCATCCCAGGCGGGCATATTGGGCATCGTGTTGGTAAAGCAAATCCCGATCTTTCCCTGCTCTACCGCCTGCCATCCGTAGCTTCCGCCGCGCATCCAGTGATTGGTATTGGCCAAAGCAACGCAGCCGATTCCGTTTTCGGAGGCAAGTTCCATCGCCCGGTTCATCGACTGTTGGGCATTGAGATTGCCGGGGCCGAGTTGCCCATCCCATCGCTCGAAAAAACCGGCTTTCGAAAGCAAAACGGGGCTTTTGTCAGGTAAAACAACTCCTGCTCGGATGTATTGAAGAAGCCGATCGAAGCGCTCGATCCCGTGCGAACGGACGCCATCCAGATCTGTCGTAGCAAAAAGTTCAGCGCATTGTGAGGCTTTTGATTCGGAAAAACCAACGCTTTCCAGCCCCTTTTGAAGGCTTTTTTTGAGCTCGGAAAATGGAATCAGAAGATCAGACATGGCGGGTTGGGCTACGCAACCCAAGATACTTGCCTCGGGTCAATTCCACAATTCTATTTTTAATTTCCCGCGATCAAGCCATTGAGATAGATCTCGACGTTGGTGTAGTTGCTGTCCAAGTCAAACTGAGCGGCATCCAAAGCCGATTGCGGATTGAGCTCCCTGCCTTTTTCCCAGTCGTCGGGCATGCCGTCTTGATCAGAGTCTATAGGAGCTTCTTTCTGATCCAATATTGGCCAACCTCCCACTTGCTCTTGAGTATCGATGATACCACTTTGGCCAAAGGTTTCTTTGCCGCTTTTGATCTCGTCAATTACCCGCAAATCCACTGCATCACGAGACAGCCTTGCACCGGCATTTTCCAAAACAAACTCCAGCGCCTCGTCAGCGGAGAACGTCTTGGCAGCGGCATTTTCCAATTCCTCATCCAGCAAACTCCAGCCTTCCTTGGTATGGACGACACCCAACGAATTGTTTTGAGACATTTCCGAAAAGCCTTCCACGACATTGCCGCTGATAAAGAATCGGCCATAAGGTGCATAGGGTTCCAGGATCCAAACGTGCTTTTCCGGAGTGGCTGGACCGGGTTTATAGTAGTTGTTCACCATGTTGTAATTACCCTCTTCACCGGCGTAGGAGCTATTTCCTGACCAGTTGTAGATTACATTATTGCGAAAATCGCCCAGCTCTTTTTTGGGCATTTTGTGGTATCTGGCTCCATTAAATCTTGGATTTCGGCTGTTGTGATCTGAGAGAAGATTGTAGAGAAAGGAGGCTTTCATCCCGCCCCAGATTCCACCATAACCGTGTTCGCCTTTCTCGTGAACTGAGCGGTTGAGGCTTTCCGAAAGGATGCTGTTTTGTAGGGTGAAATTCTCATTGTCGTAGAAGGAACCGCATTCGTCTGTCGCCCAGCTGAGCGAGCAGTGGTCTATGATCACGTCCTTGGTGCGAATCGCGCTGATCGCATCGTCCTGCACCTGATGCAGGTCTCCCATCCGACTTCGGATGTAGCGGATGATGACATTATTTGCTTTTATTTTGAGGGGAAAATTCTTCAAAGTAATCCCTCCGCCCGGCGCAGATTGCCCGGCGATGGTCAAATCACCATAGTTGATGTCCAGCGAAGACTCCAAGTCAATAGTTCCGGAAACCGCAAACACGATGATCCTGGGCTCCTTTTTCTGAATGGCTTTCCTGAGAGTTCCCGGTCCGTCATCTGCCAGACTCGTCACCACGAATACTTTCCCACCCCTGCCTCCGGTCGTGTATTTCCCAAATCCCTCTGCTCCGGGAAAAGCCAATTTTTGCGGAATCTGATCTTGGGCAAAGGCTCCGCACAGGAAGGCAAATTGAAAGAAGAGTAAAAGGGTTGGGAAAAGTTTCATGGTTGACTATTCTGATTTTTTATTTGGATATACGCTATTTTGTCAGTAGCTCACCTTAAACTAGTATTAGGAGCTCTCAACGATACCGAGACGCAACATCGGACGCCTGTGCTGAACGTAGCCGAAGCATCGTTCCTCCAGCCACATTGACCAAGGAAATTCGCTTACTGGCAGAATTCCATATATGCAGTTTTTTTAATAGTGTTAAGTATAATTTGTCGTCTAAGCATGGTCTCGACTCCGCTCGACCTGACAACGCGGTGTCAACTTAGGCGAAGTCGAAAGGTCATTTCGCAGTTAATTTAAAACTAGAACGATGGAGGACTCTACCTCGCGGATGCCCCAAAAGAACCGTTTAGACCGCATCGAAATTGTCGTCCGTCGACAGTTGACAACTACATCGGATCCAACATGGGATTGGCCCTTTTGCACAGCTGCAAACACAGGCCCCAAGGATCTCGCAGCATCACCAAGTGCGAGCCGTCGGGCAGGAAATCATCGCTGATCTCGACCGCTCCGGCAGCACAAAGTCGAGCTTTGTCCGCCACAGGATCTTCCGAAACCAAGGCCAGATGAACCGCCAGCGGGTGAAGTTTAGCGAAGTCCAGCGTTTCTCCTTTTGGATTGGAATAGAGTTCCAGCATCACCGTGCCGCTGTCGTCGGCCAGGAAAGTCATGTGCGGCGCATCCGCCATCTTTTTGCGGACACTCAGTCCAAGGTGCTCCTCATACCAGTGGGACATAGCTTTGGGGTTGGGGACATTGAGAGCAAAATGTTCGAATTTCATAGCATTTCGGATTTATTAAGGATTGTTATTTTAATGGAAACCCAGAGATCAGACCGTTAAGATACACTTCTAGGTAAGTATAAGGAGTTCCCGGTTTTAGGTTCGCACCGTCGCTGGCGTTCTTTGGATCAAGTTCGTTGGCGGTCTCCCAGGCATCCGGGATTCCATCCTGATCCGAATCCAAAAGAGGCGTGCCAGCCGCCAAGTCCGGCCAACCTCCGACATCGGCTTGAGAGTCGATGATACCCTTGGTACTGCCGAGGGAGCCTTCGAAATCGTAGGTATTCGACTTGACATTGGCTAAGATACGCAGGTCGACCGCATCCCGAACGAGTGAGTGACCAGCATGTGCCAGCACCAAATCCAAGGCTTCGGCAGCCGAATGTGTAGTCACATTTTGGTCGATGGAATGGGCTGTGGTCTGACGCAAAGCCGTCAGTTCAGACGGCGGTATTGTGCCGTAACTGGTATGAAACTGATTCAAAACGCCATGAGTCCAGTTGTCTGCGAGGACTTGCGGATTGCCTTCGACGGCATTGCCATCGATGTAGAACTTGCCCCAAATCCCAAACACCTCGGTACCGGCCACTTTGTTTTTGTCAATGGAAATGATCCGATTTCTTTTGCTTCCGCCCGGAGTCGCTGGCCCCGGCTTATAGTAATTGTTGACGATATTGACATTCATCGCTTCGCCGCCGTAGGTGCTGTTTCCGGCCCAGTTGTAGATCACGTTATTTCGCATGTCCACTTTGTCGGTGAGTGCAAAAGCTTTGCCTGCCTCTTCGCCTAGTCGTGGATTTCGGCTGTCATGATGAGCCAATAGGTTGTGGTGAAAAGAAGCATTCTTTCCGCCCCAGATTCCTCCGTAGCCATGCGAGCCTTTTTCGTGGACCGAGGCTTTCAAGCTTTCAGAAATGATACTCCACTGAAGGGTAAAGTTTTCATTCGCATAAAACGTCGCCGTTTCGTCAGTAGACCAGCTCAACGAGCAGTGATCTACGATGATGTTTTTCTGAAATCTGGCTTCCAAAGCATCGGCCTGCTGCGCTCCGATATCACCCATTCGAAACCGCAGGTAGCGGATGATCACATTGCTCGCGCTGATCACCACGGGAAAATCCCGGATGGTAATCCCACCGCCGGGGGCGCTTTGGCCTGCGATGGTCAGGTCACCTTGGGTGATGTTTAGCTTGGACTTGAGCCGGATATTTCCGCCTACGGCAAAGACTACCGTCCGCCTGCCGGACTGACTGAGCGCATGACGGAGTGTACCCGAGCTGCCGTCGTCTTCCAGGCTGGTGACATAGATTACTTTACCCCCGCGGCCACCGGTCGCCTCACGTCCGAAGCCTTCTGCTCCGGGAAATGCATACACAGGCCCGGTGTAGGGTGGGATTACAATTTCTTCGTCGATCGCCTTGTCGGGCACTCGAACTGCATCTCCCTCGGAGCAAGAAAGCAAACCGAGCAGGAGGACCATTGACAAACCTATATTTTTCATGAAATTTAAAAAAGGCCATCAAGAAAAAGGTGAGGCAATTGCCCCACCCTTTATCATCAATAAACCAATGCTATAAATTAAAGTTTTACTCTCCATCTAGGATCTCCGGTGTCGTACTTACCGGCAAATCCGCTGTCTTTGAAGTTGAAATTATTCACCGCCGGATTGACCCAGAGGTCATTTTGTCCTTTGGTATAATTCCCCACCGGGAATCCTGGAATCTCACCTGAAGCAAAGGAAAAATCTGAAGTACTGAATACGTTGACAATGTCAAACACAGTCGAGCCAAGTCCTTCCATTCCTTTTATAGCAAATGCATCAGCGCCTGCCTCATCCCATCCGTGACCAAAGATGCTGTTACGGATCTTGATCCCTTCTGCTACATTATTGTTGCCGTCACCTCCACGGTAGCGGAAGAGAAAGTTGCTGCTATTGACATAGTTGCCAAAGGTGCAGGACTCGATGGTGATCGAAGTAGTGTTGTTACGGGAAGTGATCGCTCCTTGAGTTTTGTTGAAGGTTGAGTTTTCGAACAAAATGCGATTCACTCTGGCTGTAGGAGCCGCTGGTTTCGGGTCGGTATCTGTAGTCAGCAAGCCATATCCGCCGATGCTGTCCACGAGGGAATTTCGGATAATGTATTGGTCGATCTCCACCGTGCCTCGGATTCTGAGGATACCCCGGAAGGTTCCGATTTCGCAGTTTTCGAAGGATAACTCACCCACCCGAACTCCGCTCGTGTTCGGATTGAACACGTAGTCTCCGGTATAATCGGCCCCTCTGATCTCCAAATCCACAAAGCGGATGTGGTCGATCTGAGCGCCTTCGGCAATGTTCCAGTTACCTTCTGTGTACAGTTTTGCCTTTTGCTCACCGAAACCGTAAGCGGCCTGGATCGTAATTGACTTGTCGAGCGCATCAGAAGGCAAATCATAGGTCATGCCTCTTTTTACTAAAACAAGCGCGCCATCCGGTGCTCCGGCCACCGCATCTGCTACGGCAGAAGGACTTGTATTGTCTCTCACATCGATCACTCCTGGAGCGGTTGGGTCGACATCAGCTGTCAGCGTGGTATAAGGTACCCAGCCTCTCAACACCTCACCACTATAGATCGCAATCTGATAGGCAGTCTCAGGCTCCAGTCCGTTGACAATCGACGCACCTTCTATTTCTTCCTCAGCAGTGACCGGCTGCTCTGGAAGCAGCGGCGTGGTCAGCTTGAGATCATCTCCGGCAAATACCTTGGTGCCGGTAACGGCCGCGCCTGCTTTGACCCAAGATACCCGCGCCGCGATGTCGATCACGTCATAGCTGGACGGCTCGTTGATGATACTGGGAAAGCGCTGCGTACGTACATTTCCCAGATCAGCCACCTTGCTGTCGTACACCGGATCGGTGGCACGGGCAGTGGCACGCACCTGATACAGGGTGTTCCAGAAGAGGTCTTCTCCTACGAGGGCTTTGTCCACCACGACGTAGCTCGTGTCAGTTTCGATCAAGTAATCAACTGTGTTAAATGTGTCACGACTGACCTCAACAGTATAAGAAACTGCCTCTTTGAGACTGCCCATGTTCACGATGATCGTGTTCGCTTCGGAGGTCAGCTCCTCATTGAGCACCGGTCTGAAAAGCCGGGTTTGCTCATAGATAGTTTCTTCCTCCTTGCAGGCTGTGAGTCCGATTATCCCCACTGTCGCCCAAAACAGAAGGGTAGGAATATTCAATTTTGATATTTTCATCTTCTTGATTTTTTTTGGCTTTAGGAATTAAAATCCGTACCCGGAATTGTCCAACGTTCCTTGGCTGTTGGCAACAGCGCTGGCAGGAATCGGGAAAATATACCTTGCGATACCTGGCTTTGGTCCATTGTAATAGTTGTTCCAGTCCTTGGTGATCCAGTCAGCATAGGTCTTGACTTCATCGTGCATGCTCAGCAGGAACGGAACCTGCGTCCAGCTATCATCCGGTGGAGCGACTACTTTGGTATTTGGATTGAGAATGGTGAAGTCACCTTTCGCATCCAGCTTCCAGTACATGTAGTCTGGCAGATTGCCGGTACCATTGTAGGCATCGTCTGCCATTTGCTTCAGCCCTTCCACAGTTTCTTCCATCTTTTCAGCATAGTTGCCCCAACGGATCAGCTCGTACTTACGGATCATCTCACCACCAAACTCCCAAGCTCTTTCGTCCACTATTGCTTCAAAGAAGCTTTCCTTGTCGGCAGAGACAGTAGAAACATACGTATCTACTCTTTCGCCCCAAACAGACTCGTCAAAGGCTCTTCTTCTCACACGCTTCAACTGCTCCTGTGCGGCTGCACTCGGGCCATTGAGTTCATTTTCGGCTTCAGCAAACATGAGCAACACATCCGAATAGCGCAGCATTGGCCAGTTGATACCGGTTCCTTTTGCAGAGGATGCCCCCGGAGGGTTTTCCAGGAAGTGACGGCTCCACTTGCCCTGAGCGATGTTGGTTCGGTTGTTTACAAATTCCTCCTGAAAGCTGCTGTTGACTTTGTAGAGCGCACAGGTCACGTCCCGACGTACGTCAAGCGTATCGAAGGAAAAATAATAGGTCGGCGGGATAGCCATGTAGTTATTGCCAGACCCAAAGGTATGCGCCGCAGTAGGGCCACCTTCGACTGTGATCCCAATATTCCAGGCTACGTCTCCATTACCCAAAGCAAAAGGCACCTCAAACAAAACATCCGCATTGACCGGAGAGATGAATTTGGATTGGTTGAGAAACACCTGACGGTAATCTCTAGGCAGCTCGCGGTCCTTCAAGGCGATCAGTTTGGCAGTATAATCTCTGGCAATCTGATAGTACTCCAGGTAGTCCGGTGAACGCTGCATGGTCAAGTCTTCTTTGAGATAGTATCCCCCGCGCTGCAAAGAAAGGCGTGCGATCATACCGAGGGTATACTCACGAGTCACTTGCTCGATCCCGAATGGAGTCTCGTCAGCCCACATCATCTTCTCCTCCACCTCGATCATGTCATTGATCACCTCAGTGAGGATGAGATTGCGGTCAGCCTTTGGAAGGAGAAAATCTCCCCCAGCCACCGGAGCAAAGTCTACAAAGGGAACATCTCCCCAGTAGAAAGTCAGGATGCTAAACCAGTAAGCTTTCAGGGTCACCGCCTCGCCCAGCAGATGGTTCATGGTGCGTGCCTCCACCGGGTCTTCGGACTCCAGCTTTCCGCTGGCTTTCAGTCCTTCGATAGAGATGTTCGCGTCCCGGATTGCCCGATAGGCATAGGTCCAGACGATCTCCAGATCCCGGTTGCTTTCCAGCGCCTCAAGATCCCAGATCTGGTAGCGATCCCCAGTACTGGTCCATCCGCTTTGGTGCTCGATGTCGGTATTTCCGGCAAAGTTGTTGGAAAGTCGGCTTCGGAAAGCATCCTGTCCGAAGTGACTGTAAACTGCATTGACGCCTTTGCGGGCATCGTCCACATTGGAATAGATGTAATTCGCATCAAATGTGGAAAGCGATTCTGGCTCCAGGAAGTCACTACAGGACATCGCTAACATGGAGGCAGCCGCAAATAGAATTGATTTATATGAGGTTGATTTCATTTTGTAGTTCCTTAGAATGTGACATTTAATCCTACAGTATAAGAGCGGCTTCTTGGGAAAGAAGAGTAATCCACTCCGGGAGTCAGGGAAGCATACGAGCTGCTTCTGGAAGTACTCACCTCAGGGTCATAGCCGGAATAGTCCGTCCAGATTGCCAGGTTGTTGCCGGTACCGTAGATTCTCAGCTGCGAAAGTCCGATTTTGGAGATAAGATCCTTCGGAAAAGAATAACCAAGCGTGAGCACATTGAGTCGGATGAAAGATCCGTCCTCGACGGCCCAGTCGGAAATCACCGCACCGGCAATGCCAAAGCTGTTGTGAGACCATTGGGTTTTGCCCTCGTTCATCTCGTCCAATTGCTGCAAGTCCGTCACCACTTCACCTGGAGTGCCGGTATAGCTTCCGTCCACATCGATGTAGGTGAAGCGATTGTCAGAACTCATCGTGGTCAGCAAGTTGCCATAAGTCACCCTTCTAAACTGGTTGTATTGGATTTTACCGGTGTTGTACACGTCGTTACCAAACTGGTAATTGAAGAACACTTGTGCGTCAAATCCTTTGAATTGGGCATTTACGCCAAAGCCACCTTGATTTTTAGGAAGGGCATTGCCGATCACTTTTCGATCGTCAGCATTGATGACGCCGTCTCCGTTCAGATCTTTCAGTTTCCAGTAGCCCGGACGGATGTTGGTGTTACCGACAGATGCACCGGAATTTGGCACACCCTCCTTCAACTCATAAGTACCGGTGATTGCATTGTAGGACTGAAAGTCATCTGTGGTATAAAATCCGTCCGACACGTAGCCATAGATATCACCCAACTTGCCTCCTACTTGCAGGTAGTAGTCATTGATATTATTCAAATCCGTGCTCGCCCAGTTGGACTGGAAAAAACGGTCGTTCGTTCCGTCGAGCTCTTCGATCTTGGCAACATTGATACCGGTGTTGAAATTGATTGACACCGAGAAATCTCCTTTATCGATCAGGTAACCCGTCAAGCCCAATTCCACCCCACGGTTGGAAGTGCTACCGATATTATCCCACTGCGTGCTAAAGCCGGTGTTGGCAGGGATTGCTGACTGGAGCAATAGATCACGAGTCGTATTGTAATAGGCATCGAAGCTACCGGAGAGTTTGGCTTTCCAAAGCGTGAAGTCCAAACCGATGTTTCGGTTCACAGTCGTTTCCCACACCAGGTTAGGATTGTAAAGCACCGAGCTGCTCGGAGTGTAATACACGTTGTCCACATTGCCAAAGCCCGGGCCTCTGTTTGTAGAGCCTTGGAAAAGAAATTGGGTCGCAGAGGCATCGACTCGGTCATTGCCCGTCTCACCGATACTGGCTCGAAGTTTCAACTCGTCAATGAAACTGGAGCTTTGTAGGAAATTCTCTTCAGAGATCTTCCATCCCACAGCAACTGCCGGGAAAACACCCACACGATTTTCTTCGGAAAATTTTGAAGACGCATCGGATCTAACTGTCGCTGTGATCAGGTAGCGATTTTTAAACTGATAATTGGCTCTGCCAAACAATGAAAAACGATTGACATCGGTTTCTTCAAAGGTTTCGAAGCGATCCACACGACCAAAAGTCATGTTTGCAAAAAGCTCCTCAGGAGTGATGGAAAGACGGAAATCCTCGGAACGAACCATCTGGTAATTTCCTCCGGAAGAATACACTTCCTGGCCGACAAGGAAGTCGAGGCTATGATCTTTGCCCAATCCGTCCACGTTCCAGGTTACGCTGTTCAACCAGCGGAAATTATCCGAGTTTCTGTTTGTTTTCACTCCGACAGGCAAGCTTCCACCGTTGTTGAAGGATTCGCCAGTCAATGGGCCGTAATATCTCAATTCCTCGCGAAACGTCTGAGAAGTATTGAACGTCGACTTAAAGTCCACACCTTTTCTGATTTTCCAGGTCAGACCGACATTGAACACGTAGTCGTTGTCTGTTCTTTTTCTCCAATCCTGCTCAGCAAGCTCTACCGGGCTGACCAAACTCAGGAGGAAAGATTGGAAATCGTCTTCCGAATTCACCTGCGTGAGATCGATATCCAATTCATCCGCAATTCCGTTGGTCGGACGCGTTTGAACCGCATCTTTGATATTGATCTGCGCATTGCCCGAGGTACCCGCACCGTCCACGACAGTTTTGGTGATTCTCGCACCGGCATCAAAACTCAGTGACTTGGACAGCTGCTGGTTCAATTTGAAGTTGATCACGTTACGGGTGTAAGCTGAATTCAGCATCAAACCCTCGTCCGAGTTATTGGTCAGGGAGAGCATGATTTTCGTTTTGTCCGTTCCACCAGATACCGATAGGTTATGATATTGAGAAAACTTCGGATCTCCGAAAAGCTCTTCTTGCCAGTCAGTGGTCGGCTTTTGCTGATAGAGTTCTAAGTCGTCGTACACGCCAAAATACCGTTCGAAATTTCTTACATCCGATTCAGAGCGCAGTTTGGCATACTCATAGTTGGCCATCACATACTCATAGGAGTCCAAGACCTCGTACTTTCTGTTTTTGGGAAGGCTTTTGAACTGGAAGAAATTGTTGTAAGAAACGGTAGCACGTCCTGCTACCGGCGTTTTGGTAGTCACGACGATTACGCCGTTAGAAGCTTGCGCACCGTAGATGGCCGTGGCGGCAGCATCTTTCAATACCGAAATGCTTTCGATATCAGTTGGCGGAATATCACGGATACTGCTGACAATAAATCCATCCACTACATATAAAGGCGCATTGTCTTGGGTGATGGATCCACCACCCCGTACCCGGATCACGACTTCAGCATCAGGCGAACCGTCAGTAGTCATGACATTGACACCGGGAAGTCTACCTGTGATCGCCGCAGCAGCACTGGCTACCGGGATCTTGGCAAGTTCACGTCCCGACATGGACGCTACCGAACCTGTCAAATCCGTCCGTTTCACCGTGCCGTATCCGAAATCAACAACCTCAACTGTCTCCAGCTGAGAGATGTCCAGCTTCAGCTCGACGTCGATTTTTGTCAGTCCCGCAACAGGGATTTCCTGAGTCACCATTCCGATCATGGAATAGACCAAAGTACCATTCGCATCACTGATCGTGAGCGTATAGCCACCATCGAGGTCGGTCACAGTGCCGATCGTGGTTCCTTTGAGCAAAACGTATGCACCTGGCAATACTTCGCCCTCTTCACTGGTCACTACTCCGGTTACTTTCAGCTGCTGAGCTTCTGCCCAACCTACCGAAATTCCCATTACGAGCAGGAGCCCCAAAATGAGTTTGGTAAAATTCATTGCAAATTTTTAAGGGTTATAGTTATTAATCGATGTTCAATCTGGAATTGTCCGCATCGGACAGCGAGTTATGAGATCCGGGGGAGGATCGACGTACCTCTGGAGATAGGTTTGGTGTACAGACATTGCTTTTTGGGTTTAAAGTTTAATCATCGCCAAACCAAAAAATCAAATTGTAGTTTAGGCAATCGATTGCATTATACAAAGGATCGTTCAACTTCTCAAAAAAAATCGTCATTTTTTAAGAAAAATGAATTCTGACAGAATTTAAGGTATTTCAGATAAGGGGTAATAATCTCAAAACAGATGACAAATAGAACTTTTTAACCGCTCATCAAAAAAATATAGCACAATCGATTACACATTGACATTAAAAAAAAATTCAAAAAATGTCATTCAAAAACCCGGTAAGCAGCTCGATAGTCTTTTCAAACCAAGGATCATACAACCAAAACGGATGAGGAGTTTTCGGGAAAGTGTGAACTCGAAATGGGATATCGGCAGCCTGAAGTTTGGCCTCCAGTATTTCCCGCCCGGCATGAAATCTCGGATACTGACTGTTGATGAAAAACATCGGCACCAGTCTGGGCGAAGCAAGGTATGCTGGTGAAGCCTCGTCCCAGATTTCGGGTATTTGTTCGTAATATCCGCCGAGCCAATCCGCGGCAACTTTTCCCTCTGCTGATTCGGGATGGTGAAAGGCCAAAACCCCGTCCATGTTGACAATCGCCTGCACGTCGGAACTGGCCTTCAGCTCCGTTCTTCCCTCATGTACGGGCAAGTCCGACATGCCTACCAAAGTCGCCAGTTGGGCTCCGGCCGAACTGCCGGAAATCGCCACCCGACTGCTATCCAATCCAAACTCTGCCGCATGGGTTTTGATCCAGCGGATCGCCTCCTTCACGTCCTGCACGGCTGCGGGATAGTGCGCTTCGGGGGAAAGGCGATACTCCACCGGCACCGCGACAAATCCCAGCTCAGCCAAGCGGATCGCCAAGGACCGCTGGACGATCTTGTCGCCGGATCTCCAACCTCCGCCATGCACCAGGAGAATTCCGGGCAAAGGCTCTTTTGGGTCTTTGGGTTTGAAGACATCCAACTTCAATTCTCTCGAGCCAAGTTTCCGGTACACCTGATTTTCAAAAACTTCCAACTCCGGCCCCGCGCTCAACTGCACCGCCTTGATCTGGGGAAAATTCTTTTGATCCTTTAGAAAAGACGCTTCCAGATTGAATGAGGAGTCTTTTTCGTAGCCAAACCAGCGGTTTCCGTAGAAGTCAGCATCCCGGCCAAATCCGGAAAGAACCGCTGGCTTTTGGTATTTTTCCAGCTCTTTTGGGTCAAGCACATGTGTCCAATCTGCTCGACGTTCGGTATTTGCACCCGCACCGCGACAGTTCATCTCTGCGTAAAAAACCGTGGCTCTCGCTGACTCGCGCCCCCAATCCTGCCAACCTGCCGGAAGGATGTGCGCCCCCATTTCGGTATTGACAAAAACAGTCTTGGCGTAATCCCTCCATGGTCGACCGAGATAGACTTTGCTTACACCTTCTGCTGCGGTCAGTTTGCAATTCATGAAGACATAACCATGCTGTACCCAAGCAGGCGTGGACGCCGCGGTGATGTAAGAATCGGCCTTGGAGTGGATGGTGCAGTTTTCGAAAAAGGCAGTCGCCGAACCGAAGATAAAATCGGTCGTACCCTCGATATAGCAGTTTTTATAAAGCTGCCTAGACCCCTCGCCCGAGGCAAACATCGTGTCCTGATTTCCCAAAAAGCGGCAGTTTTCGAAGACCAATCGGTCCCCTTCGGCATGTAGTGCAACGGCCTGCCCGACCGGGCCTGCGGTGTTTTGGATAGTGAGATTTTTGAAAATCAAGTCGCTGCCCAGCACTTGCAGGGTATAGGTTTCGAAGGTGCCCATGTTGTCTTTGGCAGCAAAGTCGCCATAGGAAATGACGGTCGTCTCCGGACTTTCCCCCTCGAAGGTCACATGGGTCAGGGTGCCGTCTATCCGAACTTTCTCCTCATAAATCCCAGCCTTGATATAGACAGTAATCGGCTTGGGAAGGTAAACTCGGATGGCTTTTACAGCTTCCGAGATCGTCCGAAAATGCCCGCTTCCGTCTTGGGCGACGACCAGATCATGCTCGACTTTCCCTTTCAGTTTCTCCGCATCCAGTGCCTCGATGGGGTTTTGCTGCGCAAAAGAAAACCCCGCTGAAAATGTCAACAGAGTCAATAAGAACAAATGGAGGAAAATGGGTTTCATATATTGTTCATCAAAAAGAAATTAACACTGCGATTAAAAGGATCAGATTAATTTTTGGAACAAATCCCCCTGCCCCCTTTGAAAAAGGGGGAGTCGGCCCCACCCAGTTTCCTCATCCGATTTAGCATTTCTTCCGTCTTCGGTCTCCTGTCTTCCGTCTTTTTTTCATTCCAATTCCCTCATTCCTTCCAGCACGAGTTTCGCGACTTCTTTTGCTCCCTCGGTCACAAAGTGTGTATTGTCCGTCTTTCCGTCGGGATAGTTGGGATACTGACCGGGCTCCATGTTCATGAAGTAGTTTTGGGTGACATACTCCTCGCCTTTTTCCTCAAAAAACGCCATGGAGCGCATAGTCAGGTCGATCATTCGCACCTCCAACTCCTTCGACACTTCGACCGCTGCCGTGTAATAGTCCCCGTGGAGATTTCCCAGCTTTCCATCCTTCCAGGGTTCATTTCTTGAAACAGGCGTAATCACAATCGGAATGGCACCCTTTTCCCGAGTTTGGGTGACATAGAGGCGGATGAATTCCTTATAGGCTTCAGGCGTGACATAGCGCAAAGGCCGCTCCAGCGTGGCGTCGTTGTGCCCAAACTGGATCATCACCAGATCTCCAGGCTGTAGGTCCTGGTACACTTTGGCCCATCTTCCTTCTTCGAAAAAGGAGCGGGTGCTACGACCGCCGATGGCGCGGTTGTCCACCAGCACCGAATCGGATTTGATCAAAGCTCCCAAGGACGCGATCGTCTCCGCATCAAACAATTCCTGAAAATATTGTCCCCAACCCGATAGCGGATACATGGAGGTCAGATAGTCCTCTCGATACTTATCGTAATCCATCATCGTGGAGTCGCCGATCAGGTAGATCTTGGTAACTTTTTGGGTAAAAGCAAAAGACATCAAACCAGCCAAAAGCAGCAGCAAGGCGGCAAAAGTCAGGAGGTTTTTCAGGGTAATTTTCATCGCCATCAATTTATAGAAAGTTTGCAAGCGAGCTGGATTTTAGCTTCGACAAACTCTCCCGTCTTCGGTCTTCGGACTTCCGACCAAGTATCATCCCTAAGCACTCAAAACAGCAGGATTACCGGAAAACTTGGTCAACGTTTCAACTCAACCATCCCTTCCAGCACCAATTCGGCCACCGCTTTGGCTCCCTCAGGCTGAAAATGCGTGTTGTCTTTGCTCCCTTCGGGATAGTTGGGATAGACTCCCGGCTCGAAATTCATAAAATAATGGGCCGTGACATACGCTTCGCCCTTTTCGGTAAAGGCATCCATCGAACGCTGAGTCAGATCGATCAAGTGAACGCCGAGCTCTCCCGCAACTTCCACAGCAGCTTGATAGTACTCGCCGTGGACATTTTCGAGCTTGCCCTCTTTCCAGGGATAGTTTCGGTTGACCGGAGTGAGAACGATGGGAATGCCGCCTTTTTCGCGCGTCTGCGTCACAAAAAGCCGGATGTATTCCCTATATCCTTCGGTGGCCACATAGCGCTCCGTCTTTTCTTTCGCAGCATCATTGTGCCCAAACTGCATCAACACCAAGTCGCCAGGATGCAGATCCCGATACACGGCCGACCAGCGCCCCTCCTCAAAAAAGGTGCGCGTGCTGCGCCCTCCCCTAGCCCGATCATCCACCAGCACCGAATCGGTCGAGATCAGATGCCCAAGCGAGGCGATGGCTTTTTCGTCGAAAAGCTCCTGAAAAACCTGCCCCCAGCCCATCAGCGGGTAGCGCTTGTTCATATAGTCCTCTCCCTCGTACGTGGAGTAGTCCGCCATCGTGGAGTCGCCGATGAGGTAGATCTTGGTGACTTTTTGGGTAAAAGCAAAAGACATCAGCCCAGCCGAAAGCAGCAGCAAGGCGGCAAAGGTCAGGAGTGTAGTTCGGGTTGTATTCATATCCTCGTTACTTAGGGTTTGAGAAAAGTAACCAGCTCAGGTAGTTCGCGGCGTAGCTCCACAATGGCCAAGTCGGCGACCTTGAAGGCGCCAGTTGGACTCAGGTGCGTGTTGTCTTCGACTCCCTTTGGAAATTTGTCATAATCCCCCGGCTTGTAGTGCAGGAAAAGCTCCTTGGACTTTTCCACTCCAAGCTGCTCGATGACCTCCACGGTCTTGGTGTGGAGATCAAAAAGTGGCACATCCAACTGTGCCGCGACTTCGCGCACCACCACAGAATAGCGTCCGTGAGTGTCAGTCAAAATCCCATTTTCATCAAAGCTCCTGCGGGAAATCGGCGTAGTTAAGACCGGCTTTCCTCCCTTGGCCCGAACCTCCTCCACGAAACGAATCAGGTTATCGCGATACGTCGAGTCCGCAAAAGCATAACGGTCCTCTGAATTGATCTTTTGGTCGTTGTGCCCAAACTCGATGATGACATAATCGCCCGCCTTGAGCCGCTCCATCACCGTGTCCCAACGTCCTTCGGCCCGGAAGCTCTTGGTGCTTCGTCCGTTCATCGCATGGTTTTCAAAGCGGATTCCTTCTTTGAAATAGAGCGAAAAAACCTGCCCCCAGCCTTTTTCGGGATTGCTGCCTGCATACGGCTTGTCCGCCATGGTGGAGTCACCCACCAGGAAAACGGTGATTTCCTCTCCGGTAGTCTTCCAGAAAAGCAGCATCGCCGAAGCCATCAAACTCAGCAAAAAGACCTTCATATTACTTCAGTTTTACTTCCTTATCCAAACCTTTGCCAATCGAAACCTTAGCAGGATCGGCATAGTCTTTCTTATCCAACTGCACATTGGACGACTTGCCTAGAACCTTCACGGCGGGGTTTTCATTTTCTCCGAAAGTGAATTTCTCGACCGTCACATTCTGGCTGTTGTAGAGGGTGAGCGGCGTGTCTTCAGACATCACCTTCACATTGATGAGCTGCAATCCGTCTGCATCGATGACGGTAATTCCTTTCTTGGCCTGCAGGACGGAGTTTTCCAGCACCACATTCTCCAACTTCATCTCGGGCAAGCCCATGAAGGAAGCGGAAATCTCTGAAGCAGTCACCGTGATATTTTTCATCCAGATGTTTCTGAAGATCGGCGTTTCCTCCGTCACAGGGACTAGATTTTCCTGTCTGGCTTCGTCGTCGGCGCTTTGATCTTCTTCGATCACGGGACTGTTGCCCGTGTAGAACATGTTAAATCCAATCGCCTCGGTCGGGATGTTGATCATATCGATGTCGGAGATCCAGATGTTTTCGACGATGCCGCCGCGGCCTCGGGTGCTTTTGAAACGCAATCCGATATCGGTTCCAATGAACGTACAAGCCGACACGTGCATGTTGCGCACGCCGCTGGACATCTCGCTCCCGACCGTCACTCCACCGTGACCATGATATACGACATTGTTTTTGATCACCACATTTTCGGTGGGGATGGCGCGGTCACGCCCGTCCTTATCCTTCCCGGACTTGATGCAGATCGCATCGTCACCCACGTCAAAGGTATTATTGTATATCAAGGCGTTCTTGCAAGATTCGAGATCGAGGCCATCGCCATTTTGGGAATACCAAGGGTTTCTCACATTCAGATTGCGGATGATCACATCTTCGCTCATCAGCGGATGGATATTCCACGCCGGTGAATTTTGGAAAGTCGGGCCATCGAGCAGGATTCTTTTGCTCTTGCGGATGCTCACCATCACAGGACGGAGGAAATCCTTCATCTTCTCCAAGTCCGCACGGTCTTTGGTGTCAGGCACATTGAAGGAGGAGCTGGCTTTGTAGCCGTCGAGAAAAGACTGAGAAGGGTACCAATTCGAGCCCTCGACGATCCCGCCGGACTTAACGAGTTTCTTCCATTGCTCCTCGGTCATCTTGCCTTTCTTCACCGCTCTCCAAGCATCGCCGCTGCCGTCGATGGTGCCCTTGCCGGTGATGGCAATGTTTTCCACCTGATAGGCATTGATCGGAGACTGGCAACGAATCGTATTCAGCCCTTCAAAGCTGGTCTCGACTAGCGGATAGTCGTCTTTGTCACGGGAAAAGATGATCAGGGAACCGTCCTCCAGGTGCAGATTCACGTTGCTGAGCAGGGTGATCGGTCCAGTCAGCCAGATGCCGCGCGGCACAATCACCTGGCCACCGCCTTTTTGGTTTACTTCTTCGATGGCGGCCTTAAAAGCCGCGCTGTTTTTTGTCAATCCGTCGCCCACTGCACCGTATTCGGCGATGCTTTTGGAGAAAGCCGGAAAGCTGGTCTCCTTGACCTTGGGCATATCAAATTCGATTCCTTCGTAGACCTGCTCCAAAGTCAATTGGGCAAAAGCCGGCGCGGTCATCACTGCCAGTAGCAGCGCAAAAACCATCTTCAAATTTTGTAGTCTCATATTTTGGGTACGCTTGGTTTGTAATCTCTAGTAATATTTCAATTGCTGACTAAATCAGTTTAGTCACTTAAATGTCTTGGACAGAAGACCGAAGGCGTAAGAACGAAGTCGTATCGGCCACAACCTTCTTTATTCGGCGTTCATCATTCGATGTTCGGTATTAACTATCTACTTTCCTTCGTCTGTACTGTCAGGCTGAGCGGAGTCGAAGCCATATCACTTGAGACTACGAGACACTACCCTTCGAATTAGACTCTCCTCGCTCACGTGCTCAGGGTGACACCTCCCGACTGCCAAACCTCCTACTTCTTCCCCACCCTAAACCAATCCACATCAGCGAAGCCACTGTCGTTGGTCTGGGTCGTACGCGTGGCGAAAAGGCCGACTTTGGCACCGATCCACTTGCCCGGGACGGCAGTGAAGGTCTCTTCAATCTTGGTAAATTTCTTTCCATCCTCGGAATAGGAAAACGAGCAGATACCACCCTTTTCCACCTCCACCCGAAGCTGGATTTCATCTCCGTCCAATTTCGTGATCTGCTTTTTGGATTCTGCCTTGCCGTGCTCAGCATCCAGACAAGAGACGTAGTTGAGATAAATCCCATCCTCCCCACTCTCCAAGGCCAGATAAGCATAACTCATGCCCATCACGACCAAGCCGACTTGCTCGCCTTTTAGCTTTGGATTTGGAGTAAACTTCAACAAAGTGCTCGTGACGAATTCCTCCGCAGGAAACTTCTGAAGCAGGAGATTTGGCGCATCCCAGAGATTTTTGGCACCGTCAGGAAGCTTTGCCGTGAAGAGCCTCAGCTTTCCCTCCGCTGGATTGGCAAATGCCCAAGTCGCCTCAGGATTAGCCTGCCACTGCCATTGCAGACCGATGTCATCTCCGTCAAATTCATCCGTATCAGCTGGAGTGGCTATTTCTGTTTTCGCAGCCACTTTCGGTTTTTTGTATTTCAAAACCGGCTGACCCGTCCCATCTCCATCAGGATCCTCGCCCATGGTCGGCCAGTCGTTTTTCCAGGCCATCGGCTGCAAATGCGTAATCCGCCCATAGGCCTCCACATCCTGAAAATGCACAAACCAATCCTCGCCCTGATCGGTATCGATCCAGGCGCCCTGGTGCGGGCCGTTGATCGGCGTATCACCTTGGGCTAAAGAGATATGCTCCTCGTAAGGGCCAAAAGGGCTTTTCGAACGTAAGATCAGCTGCCAGCCAGTAGCAACTCCGCCCGCTGGCGCAAAGATGTAATAGTAGCCATTGCGCTTGTAAAATTTCGTCCCCTCCACTGTCGGATGGGCATCGTGACCATCGAAAACCATCTTTCCGGCACCAGTCGTCTTAGTGCCTTCCCAGTTCATCGGCTTCACCACAAGCACGCTTTTGATCCCGGCGCGACTGCCTGCAAAGGCATGGGAGAGATAGGCTTTGCCATCTTCATCCCAAAGCGGACAGGGATCAATCAGGCCCTTTCCGGCCTCCACGAGCACGGGTTCGTCCCAGTCGCCAAGCGGATTTTTGGTCTTCACCATGTAAATCCCAAAATCCGGATCACCCCAATAGATGTAGTAATGTCCCTCGTGAAAGCGGATAGATGGAGCCCAAACGCCGTTTCCATGCTGGGGCTTGGAGAAATGATCCACTGGAACCTGCCTCGGCAGCGCATAGTTTACCAGCGTCCAGTTGACGAGATCCCTCGAATGCAAGATTGGAAGACCCGGCACCGCATTGAAGCTGGAAGCCGTCATGTAATAATCAGCGCCGACTCTGACCACATCCGGATCGGAGTAGTCCGCATGCAAAATCGGATTGATATAGGTGCCGTCGCCTTGGTCGGCTACCCAGACTTGGGAGACGGTTTGGTTTTGCTGCGCAAAAGTTTGAGGCGAAAAAGCCGCCGCCAAACCAATCAATGCTGCGTATCGGATGGTAATGAACTTCACTTTTTACTTTTTGTATTTTTCGATAGTAGCCAGAGGATCCCACTGATCCGCACCGGCCAAAACATTTTGAATAGTGTATTTTCCTGCTTCCTCGGAGGATAGCTGATGCGACCAAGCTACCCGAGTGGCCGGAGAAGAGCCCGGTCCTTTGGACCCAAACTCGGCATAGAAGGCTGTTTTTTCTGCGTTCGGCTTGCTCCAGTTGTGCCAGCCTTCGGGCTTGATGTGCTTGCCCATCTCAGTTCGGATGAAGACAGTCTGTGCAAAATCCCGCCAAGGCCGACCGAGGTACACGGAGGCTTCGGGTGCATCGCTAGTTAGCTTGCAGTCCAAAAAGACGAAGCCGAAAGGAGTGCCTTCGTTGGTGGACGCGGCGGTCACGTAGCCGCTGGGAGCTTTGGAGAAGATCTCGCAGTTTTCGAAGACAGCCGTCGACCAACCGAAGATGAAGTCCACCGTACCCTCGATGTAGCAGTCTTTATAGTATTGTCGACTTCGGTCTCCCTGGGGGTAAAGTGTATCCTGAAAGCCCAGGAATCGGCAGTTTTCGAAGATGACTTTGTCGCCCGTCACGCGAACGGTAACTGCCTGCCCAACTGGACCGGCGGAGTTTTCGAAGGTGATATTTTTTGCAAAAAAACCATCTCCGAAGACGAAGAAGCTGCTGGAGCCGGTGGTACCCATCTCCTCGCCAAATTTGTTTTTCTTTTGGGCAAAGTCATCGAAAGTCACAACAGTGGTCTTCGGATCTTCCCCGATCAGCACGACGTTGGTCTTGGAATTGGCCAAGACCAATTTCTCCTTGTAGACTCCAGGCTTGAGATGGATGCGGGTTTCGTTTTTTCGAAAGTCCGGCACCGCGTCAAAGGCTTCCTGAATGGTCACGAAATCTCCCGAACCATCAGCGGCCACCGTAAAATCAAAATCCTGACTTTGCGCCAGCATAGAAAGCAGGCACAAAGTCAGTACAAACGCAAATCGTTTCATGGTTTACTTGTTGATTGCCTCGTATTGAAGGGAAGCAAGGATGAAGGGGCCGACGCCCTTGGGGTCATTTTCGCGGATCACCTCTCCGACATAATACTCATAGCTGCCGTCGCGATACGGAGTGCCGCCCAAGCCCGCTACCCCACAGACTTTCGTGATGGTGATGCTTCCGTCAGCGTTCTCCACGATAAATTCCTTGAGCATGCCTTCGTAGGCCTTTTTTCCATTTTGCAAGTCCTCCTGATCCAAATAACCTTTGGCGGATCCTTTCAGGAGGAAGTAGGCAAACATTGATGAAGCCGAAGCTTCCAGGTAATTGCCCTCTCGCGTTCCTTGGTCGACGACTTGGTACCACACGCCCTCAGGAGTCTGATAGCGGGCGATTCCTTTGGCCAGTTTTTGGGCGATTGCGATGATTTCGCCCCGCTTTGGATGATCTGCCGGAAGGAAATCCAGCACGTCTACCAGCGCCATCGCGTACCAACCTATGCTTCTGCCCCAATAATTGGTTGAAAGTCCAGTGACTGGATCGGCCCATTTTTGGGATTTGCTTTCATCATAGGCATGGTGATAAAGGCCTGTTTCCTCGCTATAGCCATACTTGTCCATGGTCAGGATTTGGTTGGCCACGTCGTCAAAGAGTGCAGGCTCGTCGAAAGCGGCTCCGTATTGCGCCAAAAACGGCGAACCCATGTAGAGGCCATCGAGCCACATCTGATGCGGATAGACCTTTTTGTGCCAAAATCCACCCTCTGAATTACGCGGATGCTCGCGCATCTGGTCACGAAGCATGTCCACGGCCAACTTATATTTTTCCTCGCCCGTCTCTTGGTAAAGATTAATCAGGAACTTCCCTCCATTCACCCGGTCGATGTTGTAGTCGGTCTTTTTATAGGTCAGGATATTTCCCGCCGAGTCGACCATGAAGTCCGCAAACTTCTTGGTATAGTCGAAGAAACGGGGCTCGCCATATTGCTTGCTCACTGCCTGCATGGAGCTCATGATAAGCCCGTGGGTGTATTCCCATTTCGGCTTTGGGTTGAAATCAATCGTCCAACCCTCTGGATTGCGGACGATCTCAGAGTCGGCCATCCAGATGGAGTAGGGCTTGGTTTCGACAGCGGCTTCGGCGGATTCCGACTGCTCGGTGGACTTGCCGGCACATCCTGCCAGGCATACGCCTAGCGCTACGGCGGCTAAACTGGGTTTAAGGAGCTTCAACATGGGTTTTACTGTTGGGTATATTGTTTTGTGAGATTTTCTATTTGATGGTGACTTTCAATGGATTGGAAAGTTCAAGTATCGCCTGGTCGAGAGATTTTACAAATTCCTCCTTGGTGGTGATCCCTCCCGGCTCCAGTTCCCAGGCTGCGAGGAAATAGTAGCTTAGTTTCTTGGATCCGCCGTCAAACACGAGCACATGGGAAAGTTCGTCCTCCGTGACTTCTCGAAGTTGGGCTGTGGGATAGATGACCGCGATTCCGAGATTGTCATCGTTGAGACTTTGCTTGCCATAAGTAGCGAGGTAGGCGAAAGCCTGGTCTTTGCCGCTTTGGATCAATTCCGCTTTGGGATCTTTGATCAGGCCGGTGGCAAAATTGTCGATCGCATTGCTCGATACCAGATCCATTCGTGACATGCGAGTACCGCAATGGATAGAGATCGACGACAGGATGTCGGTCTTACCGGAGGGCAAATCCCAACCGGAATATTTGGTGAAAACAGAGGAATAAACCGGCCCATTGGAAGTGATCTCCGCAAAGAGGTGATCGGTAACATCCACACGCCGAGCGGCGCCATTCTCCCAAGTTGCGATACTTCCCAGCCCGAGGGTTTTGCCCACTTTCAGCACGTCCATGCCCCAATCCGCGGGCTCATGATAGGAATCGAATCCATCCTGCCCAACATCCTGAAGCACCAGGGTATGCACTTTTTTGCCAAAAACGTCGATGCCATTTCTCCAATCCAAGTAGAAACGATAGCCCACCAAGTCGGACTCCCAGCCGGGCCCTTCGTATCGGATAAACCAGGAATGGTCGGTATGCTCTGCCGGAACGTGCAAAGAATCCACGTTGATAAAACGACCACCAATATATTCCCGGTCTTCGAAGTGACCATCAACTTTATGAGAAATTTCGGCTTGGGTAAGCTTTGGGTATTCTGCTTTGTCTCCATCCGCGGGTTTTAGCTCCAATGCAATTTCTTCACCCGCACCGATCTCCGGAAGAACAAACACCAGGCCTTGATCCGGCCCTTTGGCATTCCATTGAGAAGGAATCTCCTTTTCTCCATCCATCACCATCAGCTTTGCAAGTTGGTCTGCCGCAATATGAGCTGCCAACTCCGCCGGTGAAAGATGTACCAAAACTTGTGAACGAGACTGGGCAAGGGTATTTTCGAGGGTAATTTGAAGCTGTTCTGGATTTTTTGTCTCCTTGGCAGGCGCACAGGCAAAAGGCAGCGCAACAATCAGCGAACAAGCGCTAAAGGCTCTGATAAGGGCTGGGGAAATCTTGGGCAAAAATCTCATTAAATTGCTGTATTTTAAGAAGTTAAATCCATCAACAAATTGCCTCCGATTGATCATTGACTCCAAAAATCAAAGCGTTTGAGCAATCGATTGCATATTAAATATTATTGATCAATAAAAAAACACTAGAGAGGCAATACTTTCTAAAATCTCCTAAAACTATTGAATTCGGGCTTTTATACAATATAAAAATGAGTTGGTGATAGAAAATGAAAAGATCCTAGTGGATGCATTTTCCAATAAAATACTATATTGCGCAAACGATTACATCGAACTTGAAATGAAAAACCCTGTTTCTACACGTTATTCCTCCCATCCTGGAGATTTTAAAAAATATTCCACCAGCGAAATCCGAGAGAAATTTCTGATCGAGGATATTTTCCAACCCAATCAACTGACCGGGGTGTACTCGATGGAAGACCGCCTGATCGTAGGAGGAATCCATCCGGTAGACCAGCCAGTCGTCTTACGCGCTATCGAACAGAATAAAGCAGAGTTCTTCCTCGAGCGCAGGGAGATTGGAATCGTCAACGTGGGTGCCCCCACACAGATCACCGCTGACGGAGTTCAATACGAACTGGGGCACAAAGAAGCATTATATATAGGAAAGGGTGTCCAGGATGTAGTCTTTCACCCTAGCCAAACGGGGCCCACTTATTTGTATTTCAATTCTGCTCCGGCACACCAAGCCTATCCCACCAAAAAAATCTCCACCCGTGAAGCGGAAGTGGTTACGCTGGGAAGTCTGGAAAACTCCAACCACCGGACCATCTATAAGCTTTTGGTCAACTCGGTACTGGAAACCTGCCAGCTGCAGATGGGAATGACCGAGCTCAAACCGGGATCGGTCTGGAACACCATGCCTAGCCACACGCATGACCGCAGGATGGAAGCCTATTTCTATTTTGACCTCAACGAACAAAACGCCGTCGCCCACTTCATGGGACAGCCGGATGAAACCCGAGTGGTCTGGATGAAAAACCATCAGGCAGTCATCTCCCCTCCTTGGTCAATTCATAGCGGATCGGGGACTTCCAACTATACGTTCATCTGGGGAATGGCGGGAGAAAACCTGGATTATAGTGATATGGATGCAGTCAAAGTCACCGAACTACGCTAATGATGAAACCTAATTTTGACTTAAACGGCAAGGTCGCCTTGGTGACCGGCGCTACCCATGGACTGGGAATGGCTATGGCCAAGGCACTGGCAAGCCAAGGAGCAACATTGGTGGTCGTTGGCCACACCCCTTCCAAGATGGAGGCTGCCCTGGCTGAGTATACCAAAGCCGGAATCGACGCGCATCCATACTTGTTCAATGTTACCGATGTAGTCACCGTGAACACAGCCATCGGCCAAATCGAGCAGGAACTTGGCCCCATAGACATCCTGGTCAACAACGCCGGAATGATCCAGCGGACTCCGGCCATCGAGATGGATCCTGCGGACTTCCGCAAAGTACTCGACGTGGACCTGGTCTCACCTTTTATCATGTCACAGCGGGTTGCACAATCCATGATAAATCGCAAAACTGGCGGTAAAATCATCAACATCTGCTCTATGATGAGTGAGCTGGGACGAAATACCGTCAGCGCCTATGCCGCCGCCAAGGGCGGGCTGAAAATGCTGACCCGAAATCTTGCCACCGAATGGGCGAAGTACAATATTCAGGTCAATGGAATCGGCCCGGGATACTTTGCTACAGAGCAGACGGCTCCAATCAGGGTAGATGGACATCCATTCAATGAGTTTATAATCAATCGAACTCCTGCTGCCCGATGGGGAAATCCCGAGGATCTCGGAGGCGCCGTAGTATTTCTTGCCAGTGCTGCCAGCGACTTTGTCAACGGCCAAATCCTCTATGTGGACGGGGGAATCCTCGCCACCATCGGAAAACCCGCCGGGGAATAAGCCAACACGTTCTTTGCACCAACAATAGACCCACCCCATCTGAAATGAAAAGCAACAAAGCCACCATCCATGACATCGCAGCAAAGCTAAACATCACGGCAAGCACGGTCTCAAGGGCTTTGAACGACAATCCGAGAATCTCGGACGAGACGAAAAAAAAGGTGCTGAAAGTTGCCAAGCAGATCAATTACCAACCCAATCACATTGCCTCCGCTTTGCGAAGTGGCAAGAGCAGACTGATCGGAGTAATCGTCCCCACGGCCAACAGAAACTTCTTTTCCTCAGTCATCAGGGGCATCGAGGATCATGCAAACATCCTCAACTACAAGATTATTATTTCTCAATCCTATGACGAGTATGCGAAGGAAGTGCTCAACACCGAGGCATTGATCAATGCACGAGTGGATGGAATTATCGCCTCCCTTGGCAAGATGACAGAGAATTTTGATCACTTTCACAAAGTCCTCGACAAAGGTATCCCTTTGGTACTATTTGACCGGACGGCCGATGTGCTGGACGTGAGTCACGTAATTTTGGATGACCATTTAGGCGCCTATCAAGCGGTGGATCATTTGATCAAAAACGGCTGTAGAAGGATTGTCCACTTCACCAGCGCACAACGGATCAACATCTACAGAGAAAGAAAACGAGGCTACGAAGATGCGCTCAAAGCAAATGGGTTGGAAGTCGATCCTGCTTTGATCCTATATAGTAATATGCAACTGGAGGATGGCAGAAGACTGACCGAAGAAACACTCCAAAACAAAGTCCATTTCGACGGAATCTTCTCATCTTCTGACTATGCCGCAATGGGTGCTTTGCAAGTCCTCAAAGAGAACGGCATCGCTGTACCAGGTCAGGTGAAACTTGTCGGATTCGGCAACGAGCCCTTCACTTCCTTTTCCGACCCTACCATCACCACCGTAGATCAACGCAGTATATCCATGGGAAAGATCACTGCGGAGATGTTTTTTGAAATACTCAACAACAAGGGCGCAGAACTAATCTCCAAAAAAACCATCATTAAGCCGGAGCTGATCATCCGGGATTCTTCGAAGTAAGCGAATGCATCCTCTGCTTATTCGAAAATCGACCGTCAACCTCTGAGCACTCTATGAACGAGCCAAACCCTGGGATCCTGTCTCATCAGCTTGAAAGCGATCAGATACAGTTCCTCATGATGGAGAAAAAACTCATGAGGCCTCTCGAAGAAATTTTCCAACATCACCGCAAAGAACTCGTGTTCATCCGCCGCAGCTCTGCTCCGGAAAAATGAATTTTCAGCGGCGGATAGTTTAGCCATTTCCCCAGCGCGAACTTCACAATATAATCGCCAAGACTCGGGATCGAATCCCCTTTCACCACTTTCCAAGATGAAATGGACCAACTTCAGCGCATGTGCCATTTCGTGGATTCCCAAGTTGATCCCATCGTCTTCCCTTGTCAAGCCGCAGACGAAGCTTTTCCAAGAAAGCACGATCAAGCCATGCCTCGGATTGACTTCGCCGCGATGGTAGGTCTGATTGATCGTGCTATAGTAGTCATCGGGGTAGATCAAAAAGGTATGGAAATAGCTGAGTCGAAAATTCTTCCACCCAAAAGTGACCATCACCAGCGTCGCGCCAATGAGTAATTTCATTTCGTCGGTCACCTGTCTGAGCTCTCCCCTGCCGACAAATTTCTTCAGGGTCAAAACCTGCTCAAGTTTATGCACAAATTCGCGTTTGTGCGGAGCCGGCAATCTCCTGAAATAGGGAAAGTAGGTTTCCAAAAATACCCGCTCAGCCGAGCTGATTTTCTTTCTGTCAAAAATCAGGTAAAGGCTTTCCAAAAAGCCTGAAAATAGTCCGCGATAGATCAAGTGGGAGTGAAAACAAAATGGCAACCACCTAAAGTAGTTGCCATTTCTATCCTAGACAAATATCGATATTATCTCGCGTAGCTTACCGAGCGCATTTCGCGAATCACTGTTACTTTGATCTGTCCCGGATATTGCATTTCTTTTTCAATTTTCTGAGAAATATCGAAAGAAAGTTGTCCCGCTCTTTGATCGTCGACATTGTCCGCGTCCACCAAGATTCGTAGCTCACGGCCCGCCTGCATTGCAAAGCATTTGTTAACACCGTCAAATCCAAGCGCCAACTCTTCCAGCTCCTTCAATCGCTTGACGTAGCTGTCCATGATCTCGCGACGGGCACCTGGCCTAGAGCCAGAGATCGCATCCGAAGCCTGGACAATCGGAGAAATCATTGAAGTCATCTCGATCTCATCGTGGTGGGCACCGATGGCATTGCAGATTTCAGGATTTTCTTTGTATCGCTTCGCGAGCTCCATACCGAGGATCGCATGGGGCAATTCCTGTTCCTCAGGCCATACTTTCCCGATGTCGTGAAGCAAACCTGCACGCTTGGCAAGCTTGGCATTCAAGCCCATTTCAGCAGCCATCGTAGCCGCAAGCTTGGCGACTTCTCTGGAGTGCTGGAGGAGATTTTGTCCATAAGAAGATCGGAATCTCATACGACCGACCATCCGGATCAACTCGGGATGAAGCCCATGGATTCCCAGGTCGATACAGGTTCTTTCGCCGATCTCGACGATTTCCTCTTCGATGTTTTTTTCTGTTTTGGCTACTACTTCCTCAATTCGGGCAGGGTGGATACGTCCATCCTGCACCAATCTGTGAAGCGAAAGTCTGGCAATCTCTCTTCTCACCGGATCAAATCCGGAAATGATGATCGCTTCAGGCGTGTCATCCACGACAATTTCCACACCGGTCGCCGCTTCGAGGGCGCGGATATTCCGACCTTCACGACCGATGATCTTACCTTTGATGTCGTCGCTTTCGATGTTGAATACCGACACGCAGTTTTCCACCGCATGCTCGGTAGCAGTACGCTGGATGGTATCCAAGACGATCTTTTTAGCCTGCTTTGTAGCGGTAAGTTTTGCCTCGTCTAAGATGTCTTTGATCTGGGAAGATGCTTTGGTTTGCGCCTCTTCGGTTAACATAGTCACGATTTGATCTCTCGCTTCTTCGCGGGTCAATCCGGCTACTTTCTCCAGATCGGCAATTCGCTGATTGGTCACTCTTTCCAGTTCTTCTTTCTTGACCTGAACTGAATGCAGTTGAGCGTTCAAATTCTCCTTTTTGCTGTCCAGCTCGGCTTCTTTGCGCTTCACTGCTTCCTGCTCCTTGGCTACTTGTTGCTGCAGTTGCTTGACCTTGTTTTCGTTGGTGATGATGATGTTCTTCTTGTTGCTAGTTTCCTCATCAAACTCCGACTTCAACTTCAAAAACTTCTCTTTGGCCTCAAGCATTCGGTCTTTCTTAATCGACTCGGCGTTGAGTTCTGCTTCCCTCAGCATGGAACTAACCTTTAGTTTGGTCTCTTCTTCCAGCTTTGCATTTTTATTTTTGATGAAAAATCCCGCCAAAGCGGCACCCCCACCGAGCCCAGCCAGGGCTGCAAGGATGATAAATAGTACGTCTGACATAGGTGTTTATATAGTTAAACTCCCTTCCAGCTCCAAAAATCCCAGAAATAAGTGGACATCAATAATCAAACTGCCTTGGTCAACAAGGCTGAAATATGGGAAATGCTCTTGCGGATATGTTCGCTGTCTTCAGCATTGACCTCGTTGGTTTCCAAGGACTCCACCATGCAGTCAAAGGCGACCATGGCGAGCAAATCCTGAACGTCATCCAGACCAAACTCGGCTTTGTATTTCCTCAATTTTTCATTAATCAGTTTCCCCGCATGTCTGATTTTGCCCTCGTCTTCAGGCTTGACACGCATAGGGTATTCCCTTTCTCCGATTTTCACTCTGATGGCCAGCGTCTCCATTTCTATTCGGAAAGGTATGTGATCAAATGATCGATTTCTTGTATATAATTATTGATTAAGTCACTCATTTCGGTGGCATCCTCTGGATTCACCGGTCGGTTGTCCACAATGTTACTAATTTTAATCTTATTTTTAAAATGATGGATTTCCTGCTCTCTTTCCTGGATTTCCAGCTCAAGAAGTGCCAATCGAGCTTTTAACTGCTCATTATCAGCACTAATAGACTCCATTTTTTTACCGGCTTGTACGGCCAGCTTCTCCAGTTTTTGCAGTTCCTCGTGAATCATTTTTAGCTTCTAATGATGGCACCTACCTGATCCTGGAAGGCCCGAATCAATTTACTCATAGTTTTCTCAATTTCCCTATCGGTCAGGGTATTTTCCTGATCCTGTAGGTGGAAGCTCAAGGCATAAGCTTTCTTGCCAGCTTCGATCTTTTCGCCCTGATACACATCGAACACACCGATCTTCTGAACGAGCTTTCCACCAGCCTTTTGCGCTACCGCTTTGACCTGATCATAGGTTACTGCCTTGTCAATCACCAAGGAGAGATCTCTGCGAACTTCCGGAAACTTGGAAATTTCAGCATATTTCTTCAAGCTCGAAGTTTTCTTGAACAACAGATCCCAATCCAACTCTGCAAACCAAACCTCTTGGCGAACTTCGGCGAGCTTCAGAATCTTCTCGTCAACCAAACCAATGGAGCCCAGCACTTTCTCTCCCAACTTCAACACCAATGCATAAGCGAAAGGCGCTGACTCTAGAATAGAAACCTGGCTCGGCTCAATATTGAGTCGCTCCAGGATGCGTTCGACAGTCGCATAGATATCAGAAAAACCAAACGGCTTCTCCTTCTCAATCCAGCTCTCAGAAGAACGATTTCCAGAATGGAAAATTGCCAGTCGGCGACCTTCTTTGTAGCCTTCCTCGGCCTTTTGATAGATTGTCCCAAACTCGAAACACTTGAGATCGGTCTGGCGCCGGTTGATATTGTGAGCCAAAACTTCCAATCCGCTGAAGAGCAAGGTCTGCCGCATCACGCCCAAATCCTCGCTCAGCTTGTTGTAGATTTCCACATTCAGGGCAGAATCCAAATAGCCTGATTTCTCCGCGTAGACCGGCTTGGTCAAGCTATTCGTGATCAATTCAAAGTAGCCTTGACCTGCCAACATTTCCGTCACCCGGTACTGCAACTTGTTTTGATCTTTGACAGGATGCTCTGCGAGAAAGTCCGTTCGGAGGTTTTCCGACAGCTCGACCTGATGAAATCCGTGAATTCTTAAAACCTCCTCGATGATGTCCGATTCGCGAGTCACATCGACGCGATACGGCTTTGCAATCGCAGTGAATCCTTCCGGCGTTTCATTGATCACTTTGATCTCCAAACTTTCCAAAATAGTCTTCACCTCCGTGGGATCGATTACTTTTCCGATCAATCGGTTGATATGCCCGTAGCTCACTTGGATCTCAAAATCCTGAACCGGCACCGGATAGAGATCGATGATCTCCGAACTCACTTTTGCGCCAGCAATCTCCTGAAGCAGAGCGACCGCTTTTTTCAAAGCATAGACTGGCATATTGGGATCGGTTCCCCGCTCGAAGCGGAACGAAGCGTCTGTTTTCAGACCATGAACCTGCGATCCTTTTCGGATCACATCTGGGGAGAAATACGCCGACTCCAAGAAGATGGAAGTCGTCTCATCGCTCACTCCTGAATGATTTCCTCCGAAAACCCCCGCGATACACATCCCGCCTTTTGAGTCATTGATCATCAACTCCTCGCCGGAGAGCTTTCTTTCCTTTCCGTCCAAAGTGACAAAAGGAGTTCCTTTTGGCAGCTTGCCGACGATGATTTTACCTTCGAAAATCTTGTCCGCATCAAAGGCATGAAGCGGTTGACCTAGATCATGAAGGATAAAATTGGTGATATCGACCACATTGTTGATCGGCTCGAGATCCAGCGAGCGGAGAAAATTTTGAAGCCACTGCGGAGACGGAGCAACTTTGAGATCAGTCAACACAACTCCCGCATATCTTGGGCAGTCCGCCACATCCTGAACTTCTACTGAGATGGCCGGACCTGGCTGCTCTACCGCCAAAGGAGATTCTTCAGGCAACGTGATCTTTTTACCCAAAAGTGCCTGGAGATCCCGCGCCACACCCAAGTGGGAGGCTGCGTCAGCCCTGTTTGGAGTCAAACCAATCTCAAGAATGGCATCGGTTTCTACTTCAAAATATTCCGATGCAGGAGTTCCGTTTGGCAGATCGACTGTCAAGACCATGATCCCTGCATGGGACGAGCCCAATCCTATTTCATCCTCGGCACAGATCATCCCTTCGGAGACTTGTCCACGGATCTTGGCTTTTTTGATCTCGAAAGGCTCACCTTCTGATGGATACAGCTTGGCTCCCACTGTGGCGACCACGACTTTTTGGCCTTTTGCGACATTCGGAGCACCGCAAACAATCTGTACGATAGCAGATCCGGTATCCACGGTTGTCAAACTCAACTTATCGGCATCAGGATGTTTTTCACAAGAAAGAACCTCCCCGATTACCACCCCGTCGAGACCACCTGGAACAGAAACAAAATCATCGATACCTTCAACTTCCAATCCAGAGCGGGTCAGCAAGGCACCGATCTCCTCTGGACTTTCTACTAATTCTATATATTGCTTAAGTCGATTAATCGAGATTTTCATAAACTTTTCTTTTCGGGATCATCCGATGGTTAACAAAAAAGGTGCACAGGCACCCTTCGAAAATAATGTGCAAATTTAGAAGAATTGAAGGAGGGGTGGCCTATTTGGAATAATTTTTCTCTCCAGCCAGGATGGCAATGTCCATCAAGTTTTCTTTAGGAGGAATCGGACAGGCATAGTCGGGATTGTAGGCGCAGTATGGGTTGTAAGCTAGGTTAAAGTCGATCGTAATACTGTTTTTTCCATCCTGACGAACATTGATGTAGCGGCCGCCGCCATAGGTTTCCCGTGCGCTGGTCTCGTCGGCAAAAGCCAAGAAAAAATTACGCATGTCTGTCTCCTCTTTGGATTGCAGCAGGAGCAACTTGTTCGTTTTTCCTCCCAACTCAAATTCCGCATAGGAATGTTCAATGTACCGCTGCACCGAACCATCTGTCAGTGGCACTTCTCTCACTTTTTTGTCTTCGATGGGAATCAATCTAGCTTTAACTTTATAGGTCGGGTCGATTTCGTAAAAATCCAGGGTTTTAAAATTCCGCTTCTGCTCCTCGGTCAATGGTGATTCGATGTTGTATCGGATGTACTTGAACTGGCGATCACGCTCTTTTTCTATTTTATCGAGATAGGCTTCTGGACTTTCGGCAGCTGTAAACATGTATCCCACAGCGGCCAACACCACAACCCCGATGGCGACTAAAATTACCTGACTTGCTTTCATGCGACAATAATTTGTTTTATAACGGCTACAACTGACTGACGTCAGGCAGCTGGAATACCCTTGTTCATCACTCCCATGAATGGAAACCTTCTTTCATGGGCATTTCATGAATTTAGAGTATGCCTTCATCGGCGAAGCTAAAGTAGCCACGATCCGCAAAAATCACATGATCTAGGATTGGCAAATCCAGTTCGCGCCCGATTTTGACCAATCTAGCCGTCAATTTCTTGTCCTGCTCAGACGGGCCGGTGTTGCCACTTGGATGATTGTGGACGAGGATCACCGACTGCGCCATATTCTCCAAAGCAATCTTAAAAACGATCTTGGCGTCGACGACTGTACCCGCGGTACCGCCCAGGCTGAGGAGTTGCTTTTTGATGACATAATTGGATCGGGATAATAGAATCAAGTAAAAATGCTCCACGATCTCGTCATAGAGGTCCGGCCTCATGATGTCATAAATATCCTTGGAACAGGTGATTTTGCTTCGGGTCTGAGGCTCTTGCTCTTTTCTACGACGCCCAAGCTCCATTGCAGCCACAATGGAAATGGCCTTTGCCTCGCCGATGCCCTTGAATTTCATCAGATCCCTCACAGACATTCTAGCCAATACGGCCAAATCATGACTGGCATCCCGCAAGATCATCCTCGACAGATCAACGGCGCTGACCGTCGGCGTACCCGAGCCAATCAAAATTGCGATCAACTCAGCGTCGGAAAGCGAAGATTTACCTTTGAGTAACAATTTCTCCCGAGGACGGTCTTCCTCCGCCAGCTCGGATATCTTGATCGAATTAGTCTGACTCATAAGCAGTTCTTAAAAAAGTGTAACTAAAACTACTTAGAAATGAGTAATAAAAAAACCCTGCTTTTGGGCAGGGTTCTTAGATAGAAAGTCTTGTAAAGATTAAGCCATTGCGCTTACGAACTTGGCCAATCTAGATTTCTTGTTACTTGCGTTGTTCTTGTGAATTACATTCTTCTTCGCCAATTTATCCAGCATAGAAACAACCTTCTTGTAAAGCTCCATCGCTTCTACTTTGTCCGTTGCAGCTTTCAATTTTTTGATGAAAGTTCTCGTGGTTTTAGCTTGATATCTGTTTCTCAAACGCTTCGATTCGTTGGCACGAATTCTCTTAAGAGCTGATTTGTGATTTGCCATATCTGTTTTTAAATAAATTCTTTACGTTCCCCTATTCCGAATTGGAGTGCAAAGTTATTGTAAATAATTAATTATGCCAAAGGAATTTAAAACATTCCTCCCTGTCTTAACTTTTTCCAAATCATAAAATTTGGATTATTAGATAAACCAGAGTGCAAATATAGCCTTTTTCTACGATATTAAGGGTGTTGTTTTGAGTATTTTCAAGAATGAAGTTTTTTACTATCGTCACTTTTGGCTTTCTTTTTTTAGCTCAGAGTCCCATTTTTTGGGGATTCTATGCACACTCGCTGATCAATCGGCATGCGGTATTTTCTTTGCCCCCAGAGATGGTCGGCTTTTACAAGTCTAATATTGAGTTCATTACAGAGAAAGCAGTTAACCCAGACAAACGAAGGTATGCGGTCGAAGGTGAAGCCGAAAAGCATTTTATCGATTTGGACAATTATGGCGACAGTGCGCTTTATGTTTTGCCAAAATACTGGCCGGAAGCCATCGAGAAATTTTCAGAAGATTCACTGAGAAAAAATGGAATCGGACCTTGGTCCGCTTACCAGACAATGCTCAGCCTGACCAAAGCCTTCGAACAAAAAAATGCCAATGCAATTCTCAGACTTTCCGCAGATCTCGGCCATTACCTTGGGGATCTCAATGTCCCGCTTCACACCACCAAAAATTATAATGGACAGCTGACGGGTCAGGAAGGAATCCATGGGTTTTGGGAAAGTCGGGTACCAGAACTTCTCGCAAAAGACTTTTCGCTTTGGGTGGGAAAGGCAGAGTACGTGGAAAAGCCGCAAATGGCAATTTGGAATGCGGTCACAAATGCTCACTCCCAAATGGATAGCGTGCTTACGATAGAAAAGCGTTTGACGGGAGGGTTTCCCGAGGATCAGAAATATAGTTACGAAGAAAGAAATGGACTGACTGGCAGAGTTTATTCCAGAGAATTCACTGAAGCCTTTTCCATTGCGCTTGACCATCAAATAGAAAGGCAGATGCGAAAATCAATCAAGATGATCGCTGACTTCTGGTACACCGCATGGATCAATGCGGGGCAGCCGGACCTGACTTTGTTGGATAAGGCACTTTCGGAGGAGGATGAAAAAACAACACCTAACCCAAAAATTAAGGTCAGGACTCATGATAATCAGTAGAATTTGATCGGTCGCAGAATGGCAGAATATTTAATCTCGGTCACTTCTATCATTGGCAGAAATCTTGTCGATAGCGACAGCAATGTTTATCAAACCCATCCTGCGGAAGGTTCCAGGCGGACTACTTTTGATTTCCTTCCGATTGACAAAGTGCAGGCCTACAATCCGGTGGAAGTGATGGAAAAAATCAGCGCAGTACATGACGTCACCGTCGCTCAAATGGCTTGGGTACGCCTGCAGCCGGGAGTCGCAAGCAAGATCATCGGAGCCAAGACACTTCCATAACTCTAGGCAATCATTGACTCTTTCCACGGAAAATGACCTCATCAAAATCAACGACGTGAGTCCACTCCCTCCTTTGCATCCGGGATGGATGGTCAAAAGACCAGACGCATACAGAAAGTATTGCCATTATCTCATTCCAACGAAAAGGCCATCCAAATTACGCGGACAGCCTTTTCTTTTTGTAATTGAGAAATTCAACCTTTACGAGGATTGCTCAGGCTCTTCTTGCGCCCTAGGAACACAAGGCCAAAAAATCACTTGGAACTGGTTTCCGTCAGTTGGGACACTGAATTCAGATAGCTGCCAATTGCTTTGCCCAATCGCCTAAAGGTGTCTTTAAATACTGCTTCGTTCTCCTCCAAAAGTGTCACTCGGAATCCTCTCAAATCTGAGCAGAAAGATGAAATCGGAACGACACAAATCCTCTCAGCCGCAAGCAAGTAGTACACAAAGCGCTTGTCTAAGGGCATATCGAACTCAGCCAACCATACATCCAATAAAGACTGAAGTTTTGGATCCGAGATCGGAAGGGTTTGCTCAGCAGAAAGCAAGCTTTCATCAAAGACGATGGTATTGTAAAACGCACCTTGTGTCGGATTGAATTTGATCCCGGGGATATCGCCAAGAATTTCACGCATCCAATCTGACCTTTTGCCGATTTGAGCATTCGCCAACTCGCGGTAGGCCTGATATTCGGGATGCTTCATAATTCTCGGGATCGCCAGCTGCGGAAGTATCGTTGAGCACACCTCGATCATCTTCGCATTTTCCAGCGTCTGACAAAGCTTGGCAAATTCCTTGGATGCATCCCGGTTATAAAACTCCATCCATCCGCATCGCGAGCCTGGCCAGGGAAATTCCTTGGAGATCCCCTTCAGCGAAATCGCAGGTCGGTTGCCGATAACCTCGGACAGCGCTACGGCTTTGATCCCGTTGTAGGTGATGTTCTGATAGATCTCATCGGCAATCAGCAGAAGGTTAAATTCTTCGGCGATCTTGACGAAGCCTTCCAAAACCTCCCGAGGGTAAACCATCCCGGTAGGATTATCCGGATTAATGATCAGGATCCCTACAATCGACGGATTGTATTTCACCTTCATGTAGAGATCCTCCATGTCGGGTAGCCATTGGTTATCCGGATCCAGCTTGTAGGTAATCGGGGCAGTATTGGCGTGAGCAGCTTCGGCTGAACTGTGAGTTGAGTAGGCAGGCGATGGCCCAATGATTCTGGCTGTCGGAATCAGAAACTGATACAACTTGGCAATCGCATCGCCCAGACCATTGAAGAACAGGATATCCTCAGCGCTAATCTGCGACCCTTCTTTTTGGTTGTTTAGCTCAGCGAGAAATTTTCGTGTTTCAAGCATGCCTTTCGAATCTGCATACCCGTAAGTTTTGTCGTCTTTGAGCAAGTCAGCGATGATTGCCTTCATCCACTCGGGCACATGATTGCTCTTCTGGATTGGATCACCGATGTTTTCCCAAGTCATGGAGTAACCCAGAGCTTCAATCTGCCGGGCTTTTTTTACAATGCCACGAATTTCGTAATTCAGTTCTTCAGCTCCGGGTCTAAGTAGTAGCTGTCTCATAGATCAATAGGTTTGGAAAAAATTCCACTGCAAAGAAAAGGAAAAGCCAAAAGAAAGCGCTCTGAGTCTCTGAAAAAATGGAAGATGATTTGGCAGGAGAAATGGGAGAAAATTGGATTTGCCCTGGCTTTGTTACAAGAATAGAGAAAAAAGCCCTCACTCTGTGACAAACACCGTCCAAATTGAGCTTTAATCGACAGCTATTCAAAAACCTAGAATCCCGGAATCAAACTCGGGAAAGAGGCCAATCATCATCAGAGAAGCCAGACAGGTAGGCAAGACTACTTGGTGAATCAATTTGCCAAAACCTTCCCCCAATACGATTTTATTAAAATTGGAGAAAAAGAATGACCGATTCTTTTTCGAAGACTTCGATGATGTCAACGTTATCCTTGAAGCAATCATGGCTAGCAAGAATCTTTTAACCGCCGATCTTTCCAGTACTTTTTTTCTGGGCGAAATCCAAGAATTGCACAATTTGATCCAGCTGCTTCGGCATTTCTAGGAGGAGATTCCAGAAATGCCAGTTTTTGTTGCCGGCTCCTTACTGGAGTCTGCGCGGAAAGAAGTCAAAAGTTTCCCAATAGGCAGGGTTGAATTTCTATACCTTTATCCAGTCAAAACCCCGGAATACCCCGATGCAATCCGCCAAAAGGCTGTTTTGGAACTTTTCACCCAACCCTGATACGCCTCCTCGAGAAATCCGAGGAATCCAAACTGCTATGAAGGAAGCCGGATAGTATTCTGAAGTTTTGGTTACTCGGGATCAAGAAGATCCAATCGAGGAAATTCCCGTCGTGCCAGCCTGGAAGTGGTTTATGAAGTCCGCCACGCGTATACTTGGTATAGGTCAATTACAACACCAAAACCTAAAAAACCTCAATCGGTCGCCCAATTGAGGTTTTTTAGGAAATTCGGAAATACTATTTCGCCGTAGACATCCCGCTTCTGTATTTTTCCAGCAGCTCCGCCAATTCACTTACTTTTTCAGAATCAGAAGTATAGAGGTTCTGTCTCTGTCCAGAATCCTCCTTTATATTGAACAGTAACCCCGGCGTGTCAAAATCAGTGTAGCCTCTCAACTCGTTGAAGTCTGCAGGAATCTTGCGAAGTCCTCCTGTGGAGTCATTAATGTACAACCAATCGCCCTTTCTAATTCCCCAGATTTTTGCGTTGGTATTATGCACCAAAGCCTCGCGTACGGGTTTATCGGACGGCTGTCCGAGCCACACTTGGCTAAAATCATAGCTGTCTGGCGCTGCTTTTTCCGGCATTTCAGATCCAGACAAAGCCGCCACCGTAGCCATGATATCTATTTGCGAAAGCAATTGATCTGAAACTGAACCCGCAGGGATCTGTCCCGGCCACTTGACAATAAACGGAATATGGTGGCCACCTTCCCACACATCTCTTTTGAGTCCTCGGAAATCGCCCATGCTGAAGTGCCCATATTTCAGCGCTCTTGGCCAGGCGTAGGCTTCTGTCCCGTTGTCAGCAGTGAAAATCACGATGGTGTTTTCTTCCAAGCCTTGATCTTTCAAAGCCTGAAGTACCTGCCCGGCAACCCAATCGGTCTGCACCATGAAGTCTCCGTATGCCCCTGCCTGCGACTTTCCGTCAAATTCCTCACTTGGAATAATCGGTGCATGCGGTGAGGGCAAAGCGAAATAGAGGAAAAAGGGTTGATCAGCAGTTTGATCCTTGATATAGGATACCGCCTTTTTGGTCAGCGTTGGCAGCACCTCATACGGATTCCAGCCTTTCACTTTTGGCCCGGGTCTGAATTCCCACTCACCCTCTTTAGTCTCAAAACCGATGTTGTCATAGGTCATCAACTCAGTAGGCACTTCTGTGACCCGGTCATTTTCTACCCAGACATAGGGCGGAAAATTGATCGTCCCGTCTCCAAAATAGGTGTCGAATCCTCGAGCTGTCGGCCCGCCTTTGATCGGCTGGCTCCAATCGATGTCATTTGGGCCGACCACTTTTACGGTCTTGGTACCGCTCGTTACTTCACCCGTTGGCGCACCCTTCAGCTCCCAATCCCACCCCAAATGCCATTTTCCGATGGCAGCAGTCTGATAGCCACTGGTTCGGAGTACATCGCCAATGGAGATGTCGCCTTCGGCAAAAAAAGGTTTCCCAAAAGAATTCACAATATCATGTTGTCTTCTCCAATGATAGGTTCCGGTCAGCAGCGCATAGCGACTCGGCGAACAAATGCCCGAGGAGCTGTGCGCATCCGTAAAGCGCATTCCCTCTCTGGCCATTTGGTCGAGAAAAGGAGTCGGGATTTTCGATTCCGGGTTTTGAATAGCCAGATCTCCATAGCCCATGTCATCGGCATAGATGATGACGATATTTGGTTTGGCGCTTTGGAGAGGAGTTGAATTTTGGCAAGCTGTATTAATAAATCCAACTGTCGCCAGGACAAAAATCAGAGATGCTTTCATTGATAACGGGATAGAGATTATTGACGCACTCGGTGGAATAGCTGGAAAAATGCGATGCTTACTTTATCCGACCTATACGCCACCAAAGAATCGTAATTTTTCAAACATAGGCAATATGCCCCTAATATTTTCAAAATTAAGGCAATCGCCCTAATAAATTTATTCATCCGCTTTTTGCAAGAGATATCCAGATCAACTGAAAACACATATGCAACATTATTGCATGTATTATTATCTTTTGTAGCTTTGCTATCCTAATTAACTCAATGATGAATCAGTACAAATTTGACGCGATTATAATCGGAGGCAGCTTCGCTGGACTTTCGGCAGCCATGACTTTGGGACGTTCGCTGCGAAAGGTGCTGATCATCGACGCCGGAAAACCCTGCAACCGACAAACGCCCCATTCGCACAACTTTTTGACCCAAGACGGAAAAACACCCGCCGAGATATTGTCCATCGCCCGCGAACAAGTGGCACAATACGATATGGTGACTTTCCAGTCAGGTACCGTAGTAGCGGGAAAAAAGGTTGAGCTCGGATTTGAAATCACCACTGATACAGGTCAAGTTTTCGAAGGTAAAAAGCTGATTTTCGCCACCGGGCTAACTGACATCATGCCGGATATTCCAGGCTTTGCCGCATGCTGGGGCATATCGGTAATCCACTGCCCGTATTGCCACGGCTACGAAGTCAGAAATGAAAAAACGGGGATTCTGGCAAACGGGGACTTCGCCTTTGAGTATGCCAAAATGATCACCAATTGGACAAAAGAGCTGACACTTTTCACCAATGGAAAATCAACGCTGACAGCCGAACAAGCGCAGAAACTGATTACAAAAGGAGTAAATATCATTGAAACCAAAATCACAGGAATTGAACATACCGATGGGAAAATCAGTCGCCTCGTGATGGAAGACGGCTCAAAAGTCTCCTTAGAAGCACTGTATGCAAAACCCGATTTTGTCCAAAGCTCTGATATCCCCACCGCTCTAGGTTGCACGCTTGGCAAAAACGGCTACTTGGAAGTTGACTTGATGCAGAAAACTCCGATAGCGGGAGTATTTGCCTGCGGAGACTCTACGAATATGTTCCGCTCGGTGGCATTTGCCGTGTCCTCAGGTACCATGGCTGGGGCGGCCTGTAATAAGGAACTAATCGACGCTGGGTTTTAAATTCCATAAAACCTGACTTTCGAGAATCCAAGACCTCAAAGCTCTACCTTTTTTAGAATACCTATTTTAGCTCGTTGAATTCCCAACTTGCTGTTATCTTGCCCGTTCAGGTAAATTAAATACGAGTCCAAAGCGCATTCACTTCTCCAATTCCCTATTTGCCCTCCTCCAGTGGTAATTATCCTTTTCCGAATTCTCTTCTTCCTGCTGTTTATTACTCTGATTGACTGGTATTCCTACCAAGCGTTCAAAACACTCTTTCCTTCCCAAATATGGATAAAACTCGTGTTTTGGACCTTTTCGATCATCGTCTACCTGTTTGTTGCTTTCGGTTTTCTGACTTTTAGCCGGGGAGAAATTAGCCCAAACTTTGGCAGAATGGTCTCCCTGCTTGTGCTGTCCATGATTCCTAAGCTTATCATTCTGGGATTCCTTTTCGGGGAAGACATACTCCGCTTTCTTGTTGGAATATTTCAATCTCTAGCAGGAACCCGAGAGGGAGATTTTTTGCCTGAGCGGAGAAAATTTGTCAGCCAAACAGCGCTCGCACTCGCTGCCATCCCCTTTTTGGGAATTTTTCATGGAGTCCTGATCGGCAAATACCGCTACCGGGTAGTCAAACACATCCTCGAATTTGACGATCTTCCGAAAGAATTTGATGGCTTTACCATCACCCAGATCTCAGACATCCACTCAGGAAGTTTTGACGACAAAAAAAAGGTGGAATACGGCGTGGAACTAATCAATCAGCAAGCATCAGATATCATCCTCTTTACGGGAGATTTGGTCAACAACCAATCCCGGGAGATGGAACCTTGGATCGATACGTTCAAAAAGCTTAAAGCTCCCATGGGCAAATATTCCATCTTAGGCAATCATGACTACGGAGACTACATGGCTTGGCCGAACCAAGCAGCCAAAGCGGCAAACCTAAATCGCCTACTCGAAATCCAGGAAGAACTGGGTTTCAAGCTTCTTCGCAATGAAAACGTCCAACTCCAAAAGCCTGCCCTAAGCGGAGTCGAAGGAGAGGAAGCAAGCATAGACCTGATCGGCGTTGAGAACTGGGGAAAAGGATTTGCACAATACGGGGACTTGGCCAAGGCGGCGGCAAACCTGAGTGGACATAGTTTTAAGATCCTGTTGAGCCACGATCCCTCACACTTTGACGAAGAGGTGAAGTCCTTTTCCCAATTTATTCACCTTACACTAAGCGGACATACCCATGGAATGCAGTTTGGGATCGAAATCCCCGGTTTGATCAAATGGAGTCCCGTCTCCCTTCGGTACCCCAAGTGGGCCGGGCTATACGAGGAACTAGGACGGTACCTGCATGTAAACCGGGGCTTTGGATTCCTGGCCTTTCCGGGACGCGTGGGTATCTGGCCGGAGATTACGGTGTTGGAGTTGAAAAAGAAATAGCATCGACCAAAGAAACAGCAACTTGGGTGTTTCCTCATTGACTCGTATCTTAAATTTTCAGGAAACGGAAAAAACTATGATCGTCCAGGCAGTTCAATCACCCACATTCGATGAAGTCCTTGCTGCGCTAAAAGGTCAATTCTCGGATTGCAGCATCTACCCTTTTGAATCGAAGCCCCAAAGAAGCATCATCGTGCGAAAGTCTGCGACCGTTGGAGCGCAGATCACAGTACATAAAGACGAAATCAGGGTAGACGCATGTTGTCCCAACATTTTTGTATCCGGTTTGATAGGTTTTATCAATACAATTTTCCCATTCTATTACCGCTTTGAAATGAAGGTGTCAGACTTTTTGAAAAATACTTATAAATAAACGTCCGCCTCGCCTTGCTAAGTGCTGCTACAAAATTCTATAATCCTTCCCCACTGGCGATCCGGGGACTACAGGCAGCTCTCTCCGAAACAGTCGTAGGGAACGGAGTCTTATTAACTAGGAATCAGGAAGATGAGCTCGGTAGGATAGCGGTGACGCCTGTTTGGAAATAGAGGCAACAGCCATCCAAAGATTTTTTGGGATGGGGAGGATTCCTTTTCTCCACTTCTGCTTTTATACCAAAAAAAACAAAAAACCTCCGAAGTCTGTCGACTCCGGAGGTTTCTGATTTCAAGTTCAGGACCGTCCCTCTATTTTAGATTCTTATACCGAATCCGCTTCGGAGTCACATCGCCCAGTCGTTTCTTTTTGTTTTCCTCGTAGTCGGAGAAGTTGCCCTCAAACCAGACCACTTGCGAATCGCCTTCAAAAGCGAGTATATGCGTACAGATTCTGTCCAAGAACCATCTGTCGTGAGAAATCACCACAGCGCAACCGCCAAAGTTTTCCAGCGCTTCTTCCAATGCTCGAAGCGTATTGATATCGAGGTCGTTGGTCGGCTCATCGAGGAGGAGCAAATTGCCGCCTTCCTTGAGCATCATGGCCAAGTGAACTCGATTGCGCTCTCCGCCGGATAGTACGCCGACTTTCTTTTCCTGATCTGCACCCGCAAAGTTGAACTTTGAGACGTACGCTCTTGCGTTCACTTCCTTATTGCCCAGCTTCATCAGCTCGTTGCCATCGGAGATGATCTGATAGACCGATTTGTTGGGATCGAGTCCGCCGTGCTCCTGATCCACGTAGGATAGCTGTACGGTCTCGCCCACTTCGAAATTACCAGAGTCCGGCTTTTCCTGGCCGGTGATCAGTTTGAAGAGTGTGGATTTACCGGCACCGTTTGGCCCAATAATTCCCACAATACCGCCCTGCGGAAGCGAGAAGCTGAGGTTTTCAAACAGTAGCTTGTCCCCATAAGCCTTGGAAACCCCATTTACCTCGATGACTTTGGCACCCAAACGCGGTCCAGGAGGGATAAAGAGTTCTAGCTTCGCCTCCTTCTCTTTTGCTTCCTCGCCGACCAGCTTATCATAGGCGCTCAGACGCGCCTTGCCCTTGGACTGGCGGGCTTTGGGAGACATTCGAATCCATTCGAGCTCGCGCTCCAAGGTCTTCTGACGCTTGGATTCGGTCTTTTCTTCTTGCTTCAGGCGGTTTTGCTTTTGATCCAACCAAGAGGAGTAGTTCCCTTTCCAAGGAATCCCTTCGCCACGATCCAGCTCGAGAATCCATCCGGCGACATTGTCCAGGAAGTATCTATCGTGCGTCACGGCGATGACGGTGCCCTTGTAATTTTGCAAGTGTTGCTCGAGCCAAAGTACAGACTCGGCGTCGAGGTGGTTGGTAGGTTCATCGAGCAGCAGGACATCCGGTTCCTGCAGGAGCAATCGACACAGTGCAACGCGCCTTTTTTCCCCTCCGGAGAGGTGGGCGACATTGGCATCCGCCGGTGGCAGGCGTAGTGCGTCCATGGCTTTGTCCAGCATCACGTCGAGTTCCCAGGCGTTCAGCGCATCGAGTTTTTCTTGCACTTCTCCCTGTCGCATGATGAGCTTGTCCATTGCGTTTGGATCTTCCATTACTTCAGGATCCATGAATTGCTCGTTGATTGCGTCAAATTCCTTGAGAAGATTCACCGTATCCGCCACGGCTTCTTCGACGACTTCTTTCACCGTCTTGGTCGGATCCAACTTCGGTTCCTGCTCCAGCATTCCGACTGTATAGCCCGGAGACCAGACGACTTCTCCCAAAAATTCTTTGTCCAATCCTGCGATGATTTTCAGCAAAGAGGACTTTCCGGAACCGTTAAGACCCAGTACGCCGATCTTGGCGCCGTAAAAAAATGAGAGATAAATATCCTTGAGAACTTTTTTCTGGGGAGGGTAGACTTTGGACACTCCGGCCATGGAAAAGATAATTTTTTCTGCACTCATACTTATATTTTAACCGTTTAGAAACTGAATAGAGTAAGATGGCAAAAATATACCATTCTTAGGATAAGTGAGGGCTAAATGATTATTTTGCGAAAAATTGAAAACAACCACCTATAACCTATTGCATTGAAATGGAGCATCCTTATGGATATATCAGGGACAGCAAAGTCTATTTGAAGGGATTTCTTGGTCGAGATGACCGTGAAATCGGCGAAGTAAAGGAAGATGAAGCCTCCACGATCAGCTATTTTGAAGCCCGTTTTGAGCAAATCAAGGACAAAGTTGCCAAACTCAAATCAGATATTGAAGAAAATCAAAACAAGGGATCGTTTCTCATGAAACTGATTCATTTGCGCGATTCTCTCTACGAAACAGACGCCTTGGGAGACTTCCTCCCGCTGATTAATACACTGAATGAACAAGAGACCTTTTTGAATGAAATCATTCAGGTCAATCGATCCAAAAATCTGGAGGTAAAAAAAGCCCTGATTCTGGAAGCAGAGGCAATGAGGGACGACACCGACTGGAAACCGACAGCAGAGTTTTTCAAAGAACTGAAGATGCGCTGGATCAAAACCGGTCCGGTGGAAAAAGAGATCCACGAGGAACTCGAAGCCGAATTCAACGACTCGATCCAGACCTTCTTCGAAAACCGACGGCATTTCTACGAAGGAATGGCCCTTCAGGCAGAGGAAAACATCAAAGTCTATGAAGCGCTTGTCCTCCAGGCAAGAGATGCCCACGACCTCCCCGATGCCAAGATGGCTTTTGAGATCAGCAAGCGTATTCAAAAAGAATGGAAAGAAGCCGGCAAGGTGCCTGCGGAAAAACGTCAGCCGCTTTGGGATGAGTTTTCCAAACTGAACAACCGGATTTTTTCCCGGTACAAGCGCACACTCAACCCTGGTCCAAGCATGCATCCGCGTGAAGTCATGCGGAAAATCGAGACGATGGTCGACGAGTTGAAGAAAATGGCGCACCTGCCTACCGGCTATGGTGTCACTACCAGAGCAAAGGCGATTCAGGAAGAGTGGAAAAAACTTCCGGCACACAAACCGAAAGAAGCCACTCTACCCTCCAGGTCTTACCAGTTTTTCATGGATATCATTTTCGAGAAAGCTTTTCTGGAAAAACTAGCCCATGGCAAACATTCCGGATTTGACACCATGCCTTTACCGGAGCAAAACCAGATTAAGTCCGGCATTCTCAAGGACTTACTCCACCGCGATCAAAGCGAACTGGACACCATGCAAAACAACTCGGAAAACTTTCGTGTGCAGACGCCCGATTTCGAGATGATGATGCGAAAAAAGCTATCAGGCCTAAAAAGAAAAGTAGACGTAAAAAACTATATTTTAAAACAACTTTCTCCTCGCGTTTGAGTACAACCTACTTATCTGAAAATTCACTAATCTTGCACCTTTAAAAATTCCGGAACACCTTTTAAAATAAATACTATGTACTGGACACTTGAATTAGCTTCCTATTTGGAGGATGCCCCCTGGCCAGCGACCAAGGATGAGCTTATTGACTATGCTATCCGCTCCGGCGCTCCATTGGAAGTAGTTGAAAACCTCCAAGAGCTTGAAGATGACGGCGAGCCCTATGAGACCATCGAGGAGATCTGGCCTGATTATCCTACTAAGGATGATTTCTTCTTCAACGAGGACGAATACTAAAATCGAAAGTCCCGCAGCTGCGGGACTTTTTTAGTTTTAAGAAACTCTCCAAGGGTTCAACACCCATGAAGGGTTGGGCCTACTCACAAGCCCAGCACCTGCCTTAGTCTCGCGTACCCAGTCTTGCTCACGGGAATCTGCTCTCCGCCCCGCAATCTAAGTAAATAGGTTTCTCGCTCATAAGGCTCGATCCCGGTGATACCATTCAGATTGATGATAAAAGATCGATGCACTCGCGCGAACTTACCGGCATCCAGACTTTCCTCCAGCGATTTCATCGTCATTTTTTTAAGGTATTTACCCACTGAAGTATGGATAGCCACGTAGTCATCCTCTGCCTCGAAGAAATTAACATCTTGAACAGGAATGATTTTGATGTCATTTTTGACGCGTACTACCAACCGATTGCTTTTCTCGGCCAATTGGTTGAGCTCCTGATCGGCGGATTCCTCCCGGTTGCCCGTTTCCTGATTTTCCAAAAACCGCTCGATCGCCTGCCGAAAGCGAGCCTGCGAAAAGGGTTTCAAAAGATAATCCAGCGCCTTGGCGTCAAAAGCCTTCAGCGCATATTGGTCAAATGCCGTCGTAAAAATCACCGCAGGCGGTTCATCCAGGAGCTCCAGCATCTCAAACCCGGTAATCTTGGGCATCTGCACATCCAGGAAGATTAAGTCCGGCTTGTGTTGTTGAATGGCTTTCATGCCTTGGAATCCGTCGGCACAGAGTTCCATTACTTCAAACTGCGGAAAGTCCCGCAGATATTCCTGAACTATTCCCGCTGCCAGCGGCTCGTCGTCTATTATCAGTGTTTTAATCATTGGTACTGCGGTATTTTTAACTCGACCCGGAAAACACCGGACATCGACTCCGTATTCAGTAGATCTTTTCGTCCAAACAACAAATACAATCGTCGTCCCACCGAACTCAAACCGAAACCAGTTCCTTCCGGTGCCGCGGACTCCGGATCAAAAGGATTGCTGACTTCCAAAATTAAATAATTACCTTCTTTTCTGCATTTCAGGTCAATTTTCACCGCTCCCGTCACCCCATACAGTCCGTGCTTGATGGCATTTTCTACCAAAGGCTGAATCAGCAACTGTGGAATCTTGGAATCTTCCAGGCTTGGCTCGACTTCAAAATCTACTACTAGCCGATGTCCGAACCTTACCCGCTCGATCTCAAGGTACAATTTCAGATAGTTTAGCTCCTCCTTAAGCGAAATCCAACTTTGAGAATCCTTGCGGATGGTTCCTCTCAAGAACTCCGATAGCTGCAACACCATCTCACGTGCTTTCTGCGGTTGAGAGCCGACCAGTGCATTGATGGAATTGAGACTGTTAAAAAGAAAGTGCGGCTGCAGCTGCTGCCGCAGCTGGGCCAGCTCGGCGTCTTTAGACAACTGAAGCATCTGCGCTTCTCGCTGTTGGATTTCCTCTTGTCGCTCCAGCTTGGACACGACCAAAGCCAACAGAGCTACCAAGAGCTCCGCAAGTGCCAAGATCGCCCAACGCAGGTAAAAGCCGAAAGACAAAAACTCCAGATAATGATCCGCAGAGCGATATAACCAAGCCATCCCGTAGCCATGGGCCAATGTGCCGATCAAACTCAGAAAAAAAGGTACGGCAAACAATAGCCAGCCATTTTTCCCTTTTGGGGTAAACAGTCCAAAAACCCGATCAACGACAAACACACCACCTAAAAAAACCAACGCAAAAACAATGGAATCAACCCCAGCGATCTCAGCCTCGACACCGTAGTACTTCAACAAAAGGAAACACCCCAAGCTCCAGATGACTCCGGCGCCGGGGATGATCCATTTTCCTGTGGACGGGTTTGAAAACGCATTAAAAAGCAAGGTGGTAGTTATTTACAGTTGGTTTGAATGTCGTTAATAGGATTTGATTTCCAAGCCACCAAAGAGGATCGTCCCTTTGAGCACTACGACCTTGCTGGTGTCGACTCCCCCATCACGGAAGAAGCGCTTGTCTTCTAACCCTGCGGCAATGTTGGACACCTCGGTGCGAATATCCCAGTGAGGCGGCACGATCAGTTTCACGCCTCCAAAGATAATATCCACCTGTATCGTCACCACACCGCTGAAATCAGCCTGACTTAGGTCAAGATCCACTCCGCCAAATGCGGCTGTAATTTTCCCTCCTTGAAAATCCTTGGTCATCAATCGACGGTTGACTCCACTGAAGATTGCATCGATATTCAGTCGATCGTTGAAAGAAGTCCCGGTCGTGCGGGTGTAACCACTGCCTTCATCGGAAGCAGAAGACTGCGACGAACCGGTTTCATCCACGATCTTGGCATCTTCTACCTTTGAGGAAAAGGTATCCACCTTCGACTTTGGCTCCTTGAACTTATGCTCCCAGTTGTTTCTGATCTCGTCCAGCACTCGATTCTCATTTCTTTTGTGCAAAATCAGATACACCCCGAGGGTAATCAGACCCAGTGGCCAGACAAACTGTCCGATACCGAAGTCCAAATCAAACTCATTTCTCAGGAGAAAATACGAACCGATGAACAGCATCACGAATCCAAAAAAGCTTTTGAATTCATGTTTGATCACTGCGAATACTCCGATCACGATCAATATCATAGGCCAAGTAAGTACCCAACCTGGGATGAAGACCCCCAGTTTTCTCAGCAAGAGTATTACTCCTATTCCGAGGATGATAAACCCGAAGGCGATATTCCCGTCGTTATTTGGTTTTCTAAATTTGCTCATGGCTTTGTGCGTTTATATGATGCTCAAATGTATCGCGATACCACATCCCAGAGAACAGACAATAGGCGTAGCCGGGCAAAAAGTCGGTGAAGCCCCACAAAAGGTCGGTGAACTTGCAAATAAAAAACTGACCGACTTACCCGCTACCGCGAAAGCAGGAACTCAGCATAGTCCAAATCCTCAAATGTTGTGATTTTGATGTTTTCTGGGTTTCCCGGTATTAAAGTCACTTCCCAACCCTGATGCTCATATACTGTAGCATCGTCTGTAAATTTAGGCAATTCCTCAACTTGGAATGCTTCCTTTATTTTCGTTATCTGAAAGGTCTGCGGCGTCTGCACCAATCTAAAGTCTTGTCTCTCCTGAAAAGTGCTTTTGCCATCCTCAGTGACTTTGCGAAGCGAATCCTTCAGGTTCATCACAGCGATGGCACTTCCTGATTTCTTGGCCTGATCAAAACTTTCGCTGATCACTTCCTTGGCTACAAAAGGCCTGACGCCGTCATGGATTGCGACCAGTCCATCCGCAAACGGAATTTCGTCCAATCCATTTTTGACCGACTGAAACCTGGAACTTCCACCTGCGACAAGTTGATGCGGCATTAAAAAATCATACTTATGACACAGGTCTATCCAAAGCTGAAAATCTTTTTTGGGTAACACCACCACTAAAAATATGTCCGGATCTGCCTGAGCAAAAACCTCCAAGGTGTGCATCAAAACCGGTTTGCCGCCGATCGGAATAAATTGCTTGGGCACCTCGGTACCCATTCGAGTACCTTTTCCTCCTGCGACGATAACTGCGGTCTTCTTCATGAATCAAGTTTGTAGCAAAGCTATTCCAGGAGCCGGAACAACCGATCCGTGAAGGTATAAAAAAAGCCCCGAACGTGCGGGGCTTTGAGTTTTAGAGGATCAACATCGCGTCCCCGTAGGAGAAGAAACGGTACTTTTCTTTGATGGCTTCTTTGTACGCTTTCATGATCAGGTCGTATCCTCCAAAGGCGGACGCAGTCATCAGCAGCGTTGACTCTGGTAGGTGGAAGTTTGTGATCAGTGCATTTGCGATTTTGAACTCGTACGGAGGAATGATGAACTTATCCGTCCAGCCGCTGCTGGCTTTTAACCTGCCACCTGCTGTCACGGACGATTCCACAGTCTTGAGTGAAGTAGTACCCACGGCAACCACACGCTTTTTCTGATCAAGCGATTCGTTGACCAGGGTTACGGTTCGATCCGGAATGCTGTAGTTTTCCGAATCCATCTTGTGTTTCGTGAGATCTTCCACGTCCACCTGACGGAAAGTGCCCAGACCCACGTGAAGCGTAATTGGGCTTACTTCGACACCTTTCAATTCAAGTCTTTTCAGCAATTGGGGAGTAAAGTGCAATCCTGCCGTAGGGGCTGCTACAGCACCTACGTTTTTTGCAAAAACCGTCTGATACCTTTCTCTGTCTTCCGGCTCGATATTTCGTTCGATGATGTCCTTCAAAAGAGGCGTTTCTCCAAGCGTATCGATCGTTTTTTCAAACTCTTCCTGACTACCGTCAAACAAAAATCGGATCGTCCGACCTCTTGAAGTGGTATTGTCTATCACCTCGGCTACCAGGTCACTGTCACCAAAATAGAGCTTGTTGCCCACACGGATCTTACGGGCCGGGTCTACCAGCACATCCCAAAGTCTCAGCTCAGGATTGAGCTCTCTCAATAAGAATACTTCAATTTTGGCACCGGTCTTCTCCTTGTTTCCATAGAGCCTTGCCGGAAAAACTTTGGTATCGTTAGTCACGAACACATCACCGGCTTCGAAATAGTCCAGCACATCTTTAAAGATGCGGTGTTCGAGTTGGCCAGTCTTCCGATGCACCACCATCAGGCGGGAATCATCTCGGTTTTCGGTGGGATAAAGGGAAACTAATTTCTTTGGGACGTCAAATTTGAAGTCTGATAATTTCATATTGGAGCTTTAGTAATCTCTAGATCGTGTAACTCTGTGATTTACTTTAAAAAACGCAAAGTTAATAACAATAATGTCCAATTTCAGCTATCTTAACAAATTGTTTTAACCAACTATACCTCGCATGCTGTTTTTCCAATTAACCTGGGAAAGTTTCCGCTTCGCCGTTACCGCCCTCAAGTCCAACCTAACCCGCACTATTCTATCCCTACTGGGCGTTACAGTCGGAATTTTTGCCATCATTGCGGTTTTTACGTTGGTAGATTCGCTAGAGGGAAAGATCAAATCCTCGTTTGCATTTTTAGGCACGAATGTCATGCGCGTGGATCGTTTTCCTTTTGCCAGCGGCCCACAGGATTACCCTTGGTGGAAGTATTTCAGAAGACCTCCGGGGACTTTCGCAGAGTATAAGTTCATAGAGGAACGACTGAAAAACGCTGAAGGAGTCACCATCTCCGCATCTTCCAACGCAACCGTTCAAGCCGGTAGCAATGCTTTTGAAGGGATGGCATTGACCGGCGTGGCGTACACCTACTCGGACGTGTACGAAGTAGCCCTCGAAGAAGGCCGCTACTTCTCCGAATCGGAAATCAACGCTTCGCGCAATCTGGCAATCTTGGGAAAAAAGATCGCCAATACGCTCTACCCCAACCAGCCCCCGATCGGCAAGGAAGTGAAAATCAAAGGAATGAAATTCACCATCATCGGGATTTTCGAAGAGGAAGGCGAGGGTTTTCTCGATCTGCCTTCCAAGGATGAGGCCTGCCTCATCCCCTACGGTGCATTTACCAAGATGTACTATACCGGAAGAAATGGCCTAGAGCCAACCATCGCCGCAAAAGGCATGGAGACTGACATCGGATTGGTGGCGCTTGAAAACGAGCTGACTGGGCTGATGCGCGCAAAACGCGGGCTGAAGCCGACAGAAGAAAATGACTTTGCCCTGAATAAAACAGAATTCATCCAAAATGCAATCGGATCCATTTTTGACGTGATCTCTATAGCGGGCTGGGTGATCGGTGGATTTTCCATCCTAGTCGGAGGATTTGGCATTGCCAACATCATGTTTGTATCGGTCCGGGAGCGCACAAATATCATCGGTATTCAAAAATCCCTCGGCGCTAAAAATTACTTTATCCTTTTCCAGTTTTTGTTTGAGGCCATTTGCCTAAGCCTGATCGGCGGAGGCACAGGGATCTTGCTGGTTTACGGGATCAGCTTTATTCCTTTAGGCACGCTCGAGTTGACGCTATCCTTCACCAACATCATTCTCGGACTAGGCGTCTCATCGATCATCGGGGTGGTTGCAGGTATAGTGCCTGCTACTTTAGCTGCCAGAATGGATCCTGTGGAAGCCATCCGCACCGCCTAAGTAACACACTCGTAGTATTTGTAAATTAAGGAGGCCTCGTGTCTCCTTTTTTTTGTTTTCGCAATACTCCTCCGGAAAATCAAAGTCACTGTGCTAGTGCAAACCGGCGTATGACCAAGTCTTGTATCTTATCCGGCAATAATGCCGCGAGACAAAGCGACTGCAACAATTGTCGATTCGTTCTCCTTTGTTGCGTATTACAACGACCTTTTTTCATCAAAGCACGGACCCAATCGAACATTCAGTTCCCATGTTCCAGCGGGATAGTTCAACGTCTGAGAATGCCGCGACTCCTCCTAACGAATTAAAATTTCACAATTATCGATAGTGACATTAAACATAATTTCACCAACATATTATTAACATAAGGCTAACAACAAAGACCGAATAAATTCTTCCCATAGCGTTACATTTCCGGAAAAAATCAAATCGCTAAGTTAGTCACCGAACCTACCTCCTAGTGCACCTAAAGCAGACTGGCCCGAATTATACTATCAACCACCAAAGACTAAATAGGTAAAAAAACAGCTAAAATCGAACACCTTAATTTTATAATACCTTCATAAACTCGAAAAGGACTATTCAGTCTCAGAAAAAATAAAAAAAAGAAAAACTATCAATTGACTTTCTGCTATTTATGCTTTGTCACCTATATAATACTTGTATATTGACAGAGACAATTAGCCCCATAATCCGGAAATTCACTACAAACCAAGCTTACTCACATGAAGAAAAACTTACTTATCACATTACTCTTGGTAATGGCTAATTTATTTCTCTTTTCCTGCAGCGAGGAAGATGGAGAACCTCTTCCTACCTCAGCCATTATACACTTTAGTATAGCGCAAAAGCAGGTTGCGTTTACAGCACTCGCTATCAACGCCAAAACCTATCTATGGGATTTTGGTGATGGTCAGACCAGCACGGAAGCCAATCCGGTCCACATTTACACTGACGGGGGATACTATACTGTCACGCTATCAGTCACCGGCGGCACTGGAACAGTCACCGCAGAGTCCGACTTGGCAGTGGCAGTGACTCCCTATGTCCTCTTGACCGGCGGAGCGACAGCCGAGAACGGAAAAACCTGGAAACTCACCGCCGCTCATACCAAAAATGACCGCCTCGCCAATTCGGATCTAACCTTTACCATCGCAAAGGGCGCTCCCGCGGAACTTCCAACCGGAGCATTCGACCTATTCCTTGGGATGGGGGAAGTCTACCAAGACACCTACACCTTTCATTATGATGGAGGATATGGTCACGACGTAAAAGCCGACAAAGCGGCATTTAGTGGCTTGGTATATCAGATGGTAACTACGGGCGGAGCAGGAATTGTCAACAGCGGAGGAAAGGATTTTGGTCTTTGTACGGGAAAATTCACACCGGAAGCTGGTGCTACATTTACTTATGTCGAAAAAGAAGATTTCGTAGTCCCGACTGTCTATGGCCCGGGAGGCAAACTCACCTATCCCGGCGTAAGCACACTCAATTTTTCCGGCAAGGAGTTTTTGGGATTCATAGATTTCCAGCGAAAGGTCATCCTCCAGGACATCTCCGACAAGACCATGCGGGTGGTCATGTTTATGGCAGCATCACCGGATCATTTACCTCTCAATACCCACGCCTTGGTTTTGACCTTCTCTGTGGTTGAATAGGGATATACCCTATCCGGTCTAAAAAATCTATAAATCATTCAACTATGAGCAATAAAGCAAACTCAAAGCTAACGTCTCCTGTAGGCATGGCTTATATATTCCTGATATTTTGCTGCTGGCTGACAAGCGTACCGGCAGCTTTGGCACAATCTCCGATCAAAATCACCGGGAAAATTATCAGCGAAGCTGACAGCGAACCTCTTCCCGGAGTCACGATCGTCATCAAAGGATCCCAGGCAGGAACAGTAACTGATATCAACGGTGCTTACAGCATAGAAGCTCCAAATCAGAATTCTATACTTGTATTCTCCTTTATTGGATTTGATTCCAAAGAAATACCCGTCGGCAACCAGACGATCATCAACGCCGCTTTGACGGAAACCTCCACCGGTCTCGACGAAGTCGTGGTGACGGCACTCGGCATAGAGCGTCAGGAGAGATCGCTCGGGTATTCCGTAGGAAAAGTAAAAGGTGAAGACCTGACCCGTGTGGCTCAAGAAAACGTCCTGAATTCCCTAGCTGGGAAAGTGGCAGGTGCGACGATCAATTCGACTGGTGGCACTGGCTCCTCGGTTTCCATGATCATCCGGGGTGCCACTTCGCTCAACACAGATAATCAGCCGCTCTTCGTCGTAGACGGTATCCCGATGTCCAACTCTCTGAACAACATGGGACAGTTTGGTGCAGACAACATTGTAGATTATGGCAATGCGATCAGTGACCTCAACCCCGACGATATCGAAAGTATCTCAGTGCTCAAGGGACCAAGTGCTGCGGCTCTTTATGGTACGCGTGCCGGCAACGGCGTGGTCTTGATCACTACCAAAAAGGCCAAGAAAAACCAAAAAATGCAGATCAATCTGGTTTCGAACACTGTGTTGGACATCCCTTTCAAATTCCTTAATGTTCAAAAAAGCTTTGCTTCCGGGTACTTCTCTTTCCGACCCGAGGATGTAGGCGGAGGCGTGCTCCCTCCGGTAAATGCCGGGGATGCAGCGGGTTCAGGCCCTGAGTTGGACAGAGGATATTTTGCCCAGCAATGGAACGCTCCCCTCGATGCCAACGGACAACCAATTCCGACCGAATTGGTCTCAAACCCCAACAATATTCAGGACTTTGTCAATACCGGAATTACTACTACCAACGGCATCTCGGCATCCAACAGCACCGAAGCACTGGACTATCGGATCAACTTGACCAACATGACTCACCAGGGAGTTATTCCCGGATCTGACTTGTTCAAAAACAACTTCTCAACCTCTGCCTCTACCCGGCTGATCAAGAACGTAACGCTCAGCAGCAGCATCAACTACAACAGAACCTGGTCCAACAACCGCCCGTCAAGCAACCGCGGCACCAACCCCTTGCAGTGGGCCTATTCCAACCCGCAAGAGATTAACATTAATCAGTTAGCCGAATATTGGGTTCCGGGACAGGAGGGACTTCAGGTGGTTCGAGTTTCTCCAAACCACGAAAATCCTTACTTCCTCGCACATGAAGTGAAAAATGGCTTCGAGAGAAACAGGATCTATGGAAATATCATCGCAGAGTGGGAAATCTCCAAGTCGTTCAAAGTACGGGGTCGCTATGTACTCGATCAATATGATGAGCGGCGGGAAACCAAAATCCCTTTGGGCTACACGAAAGAACCTAACAACGGGGCGTATGGACTTGGCAACAATACCGCTAGCGAAAGAAACATCGATGTCCTGGCTACTTATTCTAAAGTGTGGGACAAACTGAATTTCAGCATGTCTGTCGGAGGCAACTCGCTCTACGCAAAAAACACCTCCATCTCCAACTCTTCCAAGTCTGGTGCGGGGCTGATCGTTCCGAACGTATTCTCCGTTTCCAACATCGCCAATGCCTCTTTGGACTACCAATCCTACTGGTCACAACGGGGAATCTACAGCATCTACTCTATGGCAAACATCGGATGGAAAGATTGGCTGTACCTGGACTTGACCGCTCGAAACGATTGGTCCAGTACCCTTCCTACGGAAAACAGTTCCTATTTCTATCCCTCTGCATCCTTGAGTTTGATACTCAACGAGGCTTTTTCCCTCACGGAAAAAATCACTCAGCTAAAACTTAGAGGCGGCTACGCCCAGGTAGGAAACGACACCCGTCCCTACAACCTCTACCCCACTTACAACAACTACGGACAATGGGGCAGCGCTATCAGACTAGGCAAGTCAGGAACTATCCTTGCGCCGAATTTGAACCCAGAGAAAGCCACGTCATATGAAGTCGGAGCGGATTTGGGCTTGTTTGAGAGTCGTGTGAGATTGGAAGGAACTTACTATTTCATGCAAAACAGAAATCAGATCCTTCCAAACATCCCCTTGGCCCCATCCTCAGGATTCACCAACATCAATATCAACGCCGGGCTTTTGGAAAGTCAGGGCGTAGAAATCGTGCTGGGAATAACCCCGATCAAAACGGCCAACTGGAACTGGGACCTCAACATGAACTTCTCCAGAAACAGAACCCGCATCATCGAACTGCAAGACGGAGTCGATGTGATCGAATTCTGGAGTGACAACAAAAGCTATTCTTATGGTTACGTTGCCAACGAGCAGACAGGAGAAGATGGCTTGGTCGGAAACATTTACTCTTTCCAGAAAGCACGGGTTACGGACAGAAACTCTCCTTACTACGGCTACCCCTTGATCGGTCAGGGTCTGGATGCGGAATGGCTACCCCAGGCCAAGCCCGTAAAGGTCGGAAACTACAATCCCGACTTTTTGATGGGCTTGCAGTCTAGCCTTTCTTACAAAAACTTTGTCCTAAACATGACCTTTGACTGGAGAAGCGGCGGACAGTACATGTCTCAGACCTTCCGCTATTTTTCAGAAAGCGCTTCGACTCAATCCTGGCTCGACAACTTGGTCAATCCAAATGGACTAGTGCCGGGTGATGAGCTTCGCGACTGGGTGATCGCCAATGCCGATCAACTTCTACTTTCTGAAGAACTACGTCCCATCGGTGGCCCAACTCCTGCTTATGGCGGATTTCCTGAGGGATTTAGCGGCACGACCGTCTATGACGGCACCTTTGCCCCCGGCGTGGTGGGGTATCATGACGAGGAAGGCAACTTTGTCTTGACCCAGGAAAACCTAGGCGGAGAGGGAACGGTGTTTCTTCCTTATGTGGTGAGTTTCCCTTGGGACTTCGGTACTCCGGCGATGTTTGATGCAGACTTTATCAAACTCCGGGAGATCTCCCTGGGGTACCGACTCCCGAGAGCTGCTGCTGAGAAGCTCGGCATCCAAGGAGCAACATTCTCTGTCTATAGCCGAAACATCATGCTCTGGACCAAAGATTCTGGCTTTGGAATCGACCCCGAGCGTGCGTTCCAGGCTGAGGCGTCCAAAGGCAACCGTGGAACGCAGTTCAAGCAAGGTATCGAGCGATACAATGTCGACCCCTGGGTGATCCCGGTAGGTTTCAAACTTGATGTATCCTTCTAATCCAAAATCAGATCCCGATGAAAACTTTGAAATATAAATCTCTTGGAATTTTCCTCACCCTGTCCATGCTGGTGTTTTCCTGCATGAACCTAGAGGAGCTCAATGTCAATCCAAACGGTGTCGATCCTGCAAGCGGTCACCCCAACTTGCTTTTGGCCACCGTTCAGACACAACTCGGCAAAAACGTACTTGGACTAGGCTTCGGTGACCTGGCAGGTGTCATGCAGCATACCCAAAAAGACGGCTGGTCTAGCGGACACAATGATTACGACTGGGCGTCACAGGGACAAAGCTGGACGCCATATTTTGAGGCACTCCGTACCAATGACGAACTAATCCGGAAGTCAGAGGAGCTCGAACTTCCCCACCACAAGGCCTTGGGCTTGGTCATGAAATCCTACCTGTTTGGCATGATCGCTGACCTCTGGGGAGACGCACCGTTTTCCCAGGCACTAAAAGGAGAAAATGGTGACGAGGCCGGGCTCAAACCCTTGTATGATTCACAGAGAGACATCTATCTCGGTATCTTGGCTGATTTGGAAACCGCCAATGAACTGCTTTCGACAAGTGCTCCAAGTATCCCTTCCGCCCAGGACGTGTACTACCAGGGAGATATTACGAAGTGGAGAAAGTTTGCCAATTCGCTTTCACTTCGCTATCTGATGAGAATATCCAACAAGGAAGCGGCAGTCTCCAAAGCAGGGATCGAAAAAATCATGGCCAATCCAGGGCGGTATCCGATCATTCTCTCCTCTGCTGATGACGCCAGAATGAGCTACATTGGAGCTACGCCTGAAAACTCCTGGCCAAGCAATACGGTTTTTGACAAAAGCACCTCAGGCAATTACAACCGTCTCAAAGTATGTGAAACACTCGTAGATGCGCTAAAAAACCTAGGAGATCCCCGCATACAAGTGTATGCCGAGCGCATTCAGATTCCTTTGGTCGTGGAGCCCACCTGGGCAGACGATCGCGATGAGATCATCAATGGAGTACGTCATGTTGCTCAAAACATCGCGGACGACTATGAGGCAAACTGGGGTGAGGAGCTAAACACAGCAAGCGACTACATCGGACTTCCTCCCTCCTCTCCTGCTGGCGGAGCATATAACCTGAATCCTGATTTGGCTCAGGGAACATTGAACCCGCACTGTTCACAGCTCAATCCCATGTACAAAGAAGCTGCCGGAGCCTTGCTTCAAGCACGCTTGATGAGCGCCTCCGAAGTTCATTTTATTTTATCTGAAGCTGCGCTGAAAGGATGGGCTGTCGGAGGTCAAAAAGAACACTATGAAGCTGCGATCAAGGCTTCCTTTGACTCATGGAGAATCAGCAGCTCATACGATGCCTATATCCAAGGCGGGGGAAAATATACGGGCACGTTGGAGCAGTTGATCGAGCAAAAGTGGATTGCCAGCTGGACAGCTGCTTCCGAAGCGTGGTTTGACTATCGCCGCACTGGATTACCGAACCTGCAAACCGGTCCGTATGCTAAGCGACAGGCTATTCCGCTTCGCTTCTACTACATGCAGGATGAAATCCTCCTGAATACAACCAACGTCAATGACGCGATTGATGAGCTCGAGCAAACAACCTTTGCTGCTCCCGACCCGAAAAACAGTGCGTGGTCTAAGACCTGGTTGATACAGGGAACCGGCTTTCCGTATTAACTCAATATCATTTTAACTCAGAGCCGCCAGCATTTGGCGGCTCTCTTTGTTTATCCCCACCATGCTTCGAAAAACCCTAAAGATCCTCGGTTATTTCATCTTGACGATCGTGGTCATCTTGGTTATCTTATTAAAACCGGTTGACTTCACTCCCTACTTTGAAACGGATTATTTTGCCGAAACCCAACGCAGGTATGACAGCCTGATTCAATCCGTTCCCACGGAAAAAGGCGCTATTTCCATTGGATTGAGCAAAGTCAACTTGACCCCAACCTTGCATGCAGATTCAGACGATGTCACATCCGGTAGCTTTGTAGGCATACCACTTTCAGGGTATGGAGGACGCGAGGACGTCGCCCAAGGAATTCACGATAGCATCTATGTCAAATCCGTTGCCCTGAAAGTCGGCAATCGCACTTTGGTAATCGTCGGATCCGACCTACTGATCATGCCTCCCGATGTGAGCGGCATCGTTTCCGAAAGAGTTAAAACTGAACTAGGCTTGGATAGGGCTGACCTTCTCTTTTCTGCCAGCCATACCCACTCGAGTATCGGCGCTTGGTCGGAGGGCTATATCGGGGAGTCCTTCAATGGGTCGTACAATCCCAACTCCACAGATTGGATTGCGCAGCAGGTATTTCAGGCCATTTCGCTTGCCGTCCAAGACCTGAAGCCCGGTTCGATCGGCATGGGTTCGCTCCCGATTTCACATTTTATGAAAAATCGATTGGTGGGCGAAAAGGGCAAGATCGATCCAGATTTTATGCTGATCCATGTGCAGCAGACGGGTGGAAGGAAAGCCTTGATCGGCTCCTACAATGCCCACGCTACCACATTGGGAGGTGGGAACCTGGAAGTCAGCGGAGACTATCCCGGTTTTTGGCAGCGAAAGCTGGAAGAAAGTGAGTTTGATATGGCGGTATTTCTGGCGGGCAGCGTCGGAAGCCACAGCTATCGCAATGCGGAAGGAGACAAATTCGAAAGGACAAAATATCTGGGCGAAGCCTTGGCAGATTCTGTGCGCGTTTTTGTGCCAACTATCTGGATGAAAGACAGCATTGATGTCCGCTCGATGACTTTGGAAATCAGCCTTCCAGAATTTCAGTTCCGCGTCACTGACGGATTTCGTCTCCGTCCTTTCTGGGCTGAAAAGCTCTTCCCGGAGATCGGGTCAGTTTATCTGCAAGCCACCCGTCTGGATAGTCTGGTGTGGGGCACTGCCCCGAGTGATTTCAGTGGAGAGACGACCATCGGGTACAAACATACGGCCGGCGCAAAAGGCCTGCAGGCCATGGTCACCAGCTTCAACGGAGCCTACACCGGCTACATAATTCCATGCAAGTACCACCATATGGAAGGCTACGAGCCAAGGATCATGAACTGGTTTGGCCCCTCTTACAATGCGATGGTCAATGATATGCTGGGAAATATGCTGGAGGTGATCGCGGAGCCGTAGGAGTTTAGAAGTTGAACTGTTACCGCTTAACAGATACCGGCTTTGGATTTGAGTGTCGATCCGTCTTTTTAATAGCAAATCGTAGACGAGTGTACTAGTTGACGATTTGTCGACGGGATTCCAATTCCAGGCTGGTGCGATTTAGAGTCAGAACGTTGTTGATGGAAAATTCATTCTTGAGTTTCAATTCCAACTTTGGCAGCAACATTCAACAATAGTGAAAACATTCTGACGCTGTGGCATCCACTGAAAAAAGAGGATGTCGATTTGGAAAACGAACTCAAGAGCTGGAATGTCCGGAGGATGAATCTGCTGTGGAGAGGAAAGCCCTATGCCTTGAGTTTGGAATTGACAGATGGTAGGTAGAAGAAAGTCTACTTCCGACGACGGGCCAAAATAATCAGGCATCTAATCATTGTACTGGAAGAGCTCGCGCCGATAGGTAAGATCACCAATCATGATATGACAAAAAAACCCGGACAAGACCTCCTGCCCGGGTTTGACATTAAATGATTCATCAATTTACTCTACTGATTGGAGCAGTCTTTCCTCCAGTCTACTTTCATCCACTGTCAGTTGGCAGATGCTCACCAGGATTGTGCCAGCGGTGACTGCATGAGCCGCGTAGGCCAACAGGACATCCGGCACTGCTCCGGGTGCGGTTAACATCGCTGTTCCTACAGCTGCGATTATCAGTCCCGCCTTCTTCAAAAACTGAAAGAAAGGCGGAGTGGGCGCCATTGCGCGGTTTTTTACTTCTTTGAGTAGGTTCATTTGTTTGCTTTTGTTTAGGAATGAATGTTTAATTGTATCGGAAGCCCGGAGGGCTGAGCCAGCTATTGAATGCGCACGTTTTTAAATTGGATGCGGTATTTTTCCAAGAGCGCTTTAACAACGGCCTGCTCAAGCTCCAGACGTATAACCGATTCCTTCAACCGAGCCATCTCGGTACCCATCAGCCTAAAGTCCTGCATGAGGAGTTTAAGGAAATAGGCGATGACAGAAAGGAGGAGTGCGATGACTCCTCCCGCCAAGGTTTGCCACATCAGTCCATCCATGCGATCTGATGGTAGGTAAGGTTGAGGGCCTGTTCCGGATAGCTCCTTATCTCCAGAAGAACCTTTTCCCCTTTTCTGTGCAGCTGCCCTATCCGATTTTTGAGCATTTCGAATGCCTTTGGATTGGGCACTCCCCTGCCCTCGTCGGTAATGGCAGCCGCCAGGACTATTTGTTGCATTCCCAGTTCTATTCCCAGTTCCGGCCTAAGACAAAGTGGGATCTTCCATTTCCCACAGGCCTTCAGCAACACCGGAGCAGCCGGATCGACACTTTGATCCAGGCACAACTCGTAGTGTTTTTCGGGGATACAGGAAGTATCCAGCCGGAAGTAACTTGCCGGAGGTTCCAGGGTATAGGAGACGAACTCTTTTTTCCAAAAAAGCCGTCCGTTGGTGCCACCGGGCCAATACTCACGGGTGAGTAGCAGATCCATCTTAGACCACAGTCAAGATTACAGCAGGGTTCATGGAGACGTCAAAGGACTCGTATTGACCTCCGTTGACTTCCATGAGGAACTCTATTGACACGGCGAAGAAGTAATTTTCGCCCGCTATAGCCGGTTTGGGCAGGGTCAAGACCAATTCGGGTTGAATTTGTGAATTGATCACCAAGGAAGCTGCCGTACTTATCTCGGTATAGAAGGTTCCAGCAACCGCATTGACTGCAGCGCGGATCAGGGAAAACCGGTAATGAGTCGCTCCTTTCGTGGCAGCCAGGTACTTGGTGGGTACCATTTCCGGAACCGTCACCGTCACAGATTCGGGAACATCAGCGATTACCAGTTGCTTTTTGAAGGTTTGGTCAAACACGGCCCTTTCGGAAAATTGAAATCCCCTGAGAATGGACATGTCTCCGAGTTCAAACTTTCTCTCCCCTCTTGCACTGGTGGGATCGGACTTAATCACCTTCATGGATTGAGAGTAGAGGCGGTTGTGAAGCTTGCCTCCATTGGACTTGATCTCGATTTCGCGGAAGGCATTTTTGAGGAATTTGGCGGCAGTAGCAGCACGTGAAAATTCCTGCATGTTTTCTCGGGTCCGCTGAAATTTGGGATCGTTGAGGAGCCGTTCTTTGGATACTCCACCTTTGCGTCGGGCGAGGTAACTACCGTCCCTGTTTTTATAGAAAGAAAGGTCACCGATGGTGCCTTCCAGCTTGATATATCCAGCTTGTTTTGCCATAGTTTGTTTTGATTTAGATGTGAAACATGGTGGAAATCTGGAGGTATATATATGAAAATCAAAACGAAAGTAGAATCCATGGACTCTGTGGATTCGGCGGAAATTATGGAATCTGGGGATTCTGTGGAATATGTGGAAACCAAGGTCTAAACCTGCTCTATCATGGAGGTATATAGGGGGTAAGCGTGGGGTAAGTATGGATTATCCTGCCAGTTGGAAGCTGAAATCGGGCTAAATGTTTTGGGGACAGACCAAGAAGATTAGTCGATTCTGTTGACTGTTGAAAAGCCCCGGCTCCAGAGTAAGAGAAAGAACCGGGATTTTCAATTCCAATAACATAGGAAGTCGCGCCCGCAAATTTCGACCGGGGGAGAAAGCAGCATAGCAGCAGGTTGATTAGCTCAACCAGTATAAAAACCAGTCTGTTGATGGTACAATGTCCTATGTCTATGAGTCTAAATTGAAATTTTTCGTGGCAAAAAATAGACTTGGGAAAAAAGACATGAAATTTTTGTTCCGAGTACCACTCCTCGACCTTGATCCGAACTCAGAATCCGAAATATCCCATGAGTGGGACAGGATCCTGGACGCCATTGCAAACTCCTCACCGACACTTTATGAAGCTGCTAAACATAAAGATTACTCAGATCTAACACAATCCATTAAAAACAAGGTTTTTAAATACCTGTTGAGAGGAAGGTATCGATCCACTCCCTTTGGGCTTTGGTCCGGGGTTGGAATTGGGAGATTTGATGATTTTATTCTCAATTCTATCGACCTCACGCTCGCTGAACAACTACCTGAAAATGCGGCGTTTCCGCAGAATGAAATGGACACACACCCCTTACAACTGAGTCTGGGCGGAAGCGAACGCATGGGAAGAGTACACTTTTTAGGCTATATGCGGAAAGAGGAAAGGTGGGTGTTTGTAAGCATTCCCAAAAATCCGTTATCCTCCCTTCTGCTCACCAAGATTGACACCGATAAAGGTATTTTGTTTGAGGAATTCAACACCTGGTTTGAGGGAAATTCCAGCGAGGTAAGCATGGAGCTTTGGAATCAGCTGAAAGAACTGGGAATCCTTTCCGACGGGGAAAAATATGCTTACTCAAAAGGCTCATCCAAGACATATATTGACTCTGTAATTAAGGAACCGCTAACGCTTCCCTTTTGTATAAAAGCGGAATTGGATGCTTTTTTTGAAACAGCCGGTGGTCTGTTTTCCCAAGTCGAAAACAGGTATGTAAACTCCCTAACCACTTGGTTTGAATCTAAATTTGACGATCGGTTTGTTCCGCTCCCGCTGCTGCTCGACTATCCGGATTTCGTATTCAGCACTTTCCTCGAACCTTCATACACAAAGACCGATGAGAAGATTGGTCTATGTCAAATGCTGAATAAGGTTGAGACAATCTCCATTGATCTTAAGGAAGCCATAGCCCCGAAACCCATGGATGATGGTATTTTTGATTTGGGATTTGTCTTCAAAAAGTTGAATACCAGTGGGATAATAGTTGAGAACTTGGTTTGCAACCGACCATTTTCCTTCTTTGGGCGATTTAACAGAGACGAGCGGATCTACAGCTATGAACAGGAGCTTAAGGACAAAATCTTCAGGTCAGAAGAAATAATCTATGCCGAACTGCGTGTGTTCGAGACCTCTTCTGTAGAAGGAATATGCGATACCAAACCTTTATTTGATCGGTATATCAGTCCCTACGGCGGGATTGACCACAAAGCCATAGCTCTTACGGAAATAGAAATCGGGGTGCGTTCGGGTAGATTCCTTCTCTTCGATAAAAGATCAGGAAAGCGAATCATCCCGGTAGTCACCCATCCCCTAAATGGAAAGGAAATCAGCCATCCCCTGATCCGACTACTTTGGGAACTGGAACTTCAGGATTCCTTCAAGTTTACTCCCTATCAATCTGCCTACTCTTCGGAAAGTAATTATACCCCCGAGCTCCGATGGGGAAATTTCATCCTTCAAAGCAGAAAATGGACGGTTCAAAAGGACAATTTCCTGAGCAAAACCCTCCTCATACCGTGGCTGGACCGGAAGGGAGTACCAAGTCGGATCAAAATAGGCATCTATGATCGAGAACTGATTCTTGATTGGCGAAAGGAAAACGATTTTGATATCCTATGGGTAGAGCTGGTCAAAAATGGACGGCTGACAATTTGCGAAGCGCTTTGGCTTGACAGCCAAGCCTATTATTCAGAGAATAAGCGTCCCATTTATCCTGAGTTTGTAGCAAATGTCAATAGACCCAAAAAGGAAGTGACTTGGAATGGTTTTATCAATTCCATCTCTGAGGAAGACAAAAGCTCGCTTTATATTCTCGTGAGAATCCAGGCGGAGGACCTTTGGGATTTTCTGGATTTTTATTTCAGCAAAGACCTGGTCGAACTTTTGGCAATGAAAAAGATCATCTGGTATTATATCGTCTATCCTGATGGAGAACGTCTTCAGGTGAGAATCCGATATCTGCGGATAGATATGGAAACCAAAAAGGAATTGTTGTGGCCGGGCTATGGGAAACTCAGCCAGGAACATCTCGATGTCGAATTGAGACCCTATTATCCGGAAATTAAGAAATATGGAGAGAATGGACGCATAATTTCCGAGGAGGTATTCCATCTGGAATCCATGTTGATGGTGGGTAAGGACTTCAAAAACAATTGCATAAACCAAGTGCCAGAGCCCGAAGTATTATTGGGAATAGTTGTCAGGATCTGGCAAAGGCTGTTGGGAGACGTCTGGGATAATAATCAGATTTTTAGGTTTTTACGAGACAAGGTGAAGGGGATTCCCTTCCATGAAAAGAAAAATCTGACTATTGACAATGACCTCATCGAAGATGATACGAACGCTCTCATACTTTACGAAAATTGGATGGATTCATTTCACCAAATGATGATAGCCCAAATCAGCGATGCAAGTAATGACAGAGAAAAATGGCTGAGGATAAGCAACCATCTCCACATGCAGGTCAACCGGTTTTTCCCATTGGAACGGAAGAAAATGGAAACCTGGATCTATTTGCAGCTATACAGAGCGTCTGGAAAGAAGATGCACAGCGGCTAGGGATTTCAGATCCTGCAAGCTGTGGCGATAAAGGTCTTTAACCAGCGATTCGACGACATCGTTGAGCAAGGCTTTAAGTGGATTTGGAGCCGGATTGAAACGGCCACAAATGATCATTCACGTTGCATTTGTAAACCATCGAAGATAAATGAATTGGGAATTGGGAATCTGACGATTAAGTGAGGGTTTTGGAACGCAGGAACTGGGCAAAATCCTGTCGAAACTCTTTTCCTATTGGCACTCTAACCCCGTTTTGAAAATGACAAAACGCAGGATCCAATGATTTTATTTTCAGGTAATTAACTGCATAAGAACGGTGAATTTTTACGATAAAAGGCCTCTGTACTTTTTCCAGGGTGTTGTACAGGCGACTCCTTGTTTTCACCACTTCACCGGAGTCAAGGAAGATCCACGTCATCTCTGCTTTTTGTTCAATGTAACTTATGTCCGCAGGTTTCACGAAAACTTGCTTGAAATCCCCGGATTCTTTAAAAAGGATAAGATCTTCCATTGGTTGGTAGGAGACGGACTTATTGCCGCGCAGGGCAAGGCGGGCTTTGTCCAGGGCAATTGAAACTTCAAAGAAGCTTGGTGGCTTGAGTATATAATAGACCGCATTCACTTTGAAACTTTCTACCCCAAAATCACCGTGTGCGGAGCAAATGATGACGGGAACATCCAGATGGAGAATCTTTCTGGACAACTCCAGACCAGAAAAGCCGGGCATTTTGATGTCCGTGATCAGGATGTCGATTAAGTTTTGGCGAATCAGTTCCAAAGCTTCAAAGGGACTTGCCGAAGAGAATGCTATTTCGTACCCGGGGATGGATTCGATCACGTCGGAAATCAGCGTTCTAGGATGCTCCTCGTCATCCAAGAGGCCTATTTTCAGGATTTTTTCCATAAGAGATGTGAAGCAAGAGGTTAAACTCAACGGGGGATTTTTCGACGGACATCCTAAACTTACCGGGAAAATGGTGCTCGAGGATGCGCCTGACGGCATCGATTCCAAATTCCGAGGACTTTACAGGAGTGGCCAGATCCGGGGTATTTGTCAGGGACATGATAAAGACTGAACCAGACTCTTGTAACTCGTCCATTCTAAATTCCAGCCGTGCAGGCTTGGACGGATTGAAACAGTCCCCGTGCTTAAATACATTTTCCAGCAAGGTCATTAACGTCCATTTGGGCAAGGGCAATTTGTTGGTTTCAAGGTTCCCCAATTCTTTGATCAGCACAAATTGTAGTGTGTCACCGAAGCGTTGTCTTTGACAGGCCACATAGTTTTCCATGGCGTGGATTTCATGAGCCAGCGAATTTTCGTGTTGGGGATTCTTATAGCTATAAGCCAGAATGTCGGTGAAGCGACTCAGGGAATCGTACAGGGGTCTGGATAGGGACAGGATGGATGCAGAAAACTGGCTAACCATATTCAGCACAAAGTGGGGGCTGAGCTGGAGAGATTTGTGCTCGATGCGGAGCTTGATCAGATCGATTTCCATCTTATTGAACTCATCCTGGCTGATAGCCAGAACATAAAACCCCCAGATAGCGGAGGTGTAAAGGAGAAACTGAAGGGATCTCACAGATTCATTGACCAAAAAAGGAAACAGCTGCAACTCCAACTCTGTCCATTTGCCAAGCAGAAAAAGCTTAAAAAGCACAAAACCCAAAAAGACAAGAATCAGGATCATTGTTTCGAGCTTCCAACGCCGGAAAAACATCGCATTTGGGAGAAAAACAAAGAACCAAAACTGGTTAATCATACCCCAGCCGATGAAATTCCAGAGTATGATGTCGAAGGGAGCTATTGGCATTGACCCAAAGTATCGGAGCAGTAGATCCAATCCGAGATAGATGAACCAAACCCCCCACAGAAAGAGTACCGGATTATCCTTCATCCACTTTAGCACGCCTTGTATGACTATTCCCCTGCCGTTCATGGCATTCTGTTGATTGAGGAACTGTCTAAGGATAGTTTTCATGTGTATAAAATTTCCAAAAAAGACCACATGGACTCTAGCATGGCACTCCGATAACCCCGATAGCGGATAGCAATCAGGGGGCATTCATCCTGTGCGACGATTACATCCTGGTCGATTTCAACCTCACCAAAATTTCTATGTCTATGCTCACACGAAAAGAACACCAAGAATGTCAAATGGCATTTCAGAACCACCGGGTAAAGCGCCTGATCAAGGCTAAGAAGCCGGGGGAGAAAGCATTTACGACCAGTCTGACGAGCGAGTGCTCGACGACACTTACCAGCATTTAAGCCGCCGAATAGGCTGTCATCAAGTACAACCTATTCTGAAAATTTCCTGAAAGGCCAACAAGCATCCCAATCAAGCGACTAAAATGAGGAGATGCGGAAAGCCTTGAAAATTTCCCAACCCTAGCCGAACAAAGGCCTAATGCCGGATCGTCATTCCGGCGGAGAGAAACTCCAACCAAAGGATCTGGATCACTTCAGATCCTTTTTTTAGGGTTTTCTGAAAATAATTTCTTCCAGCTCACTGACGGGGATACGATGAAAATCAGCGAATTCCTGAATCGTAATCAGATTGTGCTTTGCCTTCCCTACATTCTCCCGCACGTGTTTTAAAATCTTGTAAGCATACGATCTGCTACGACCCGTAAAAATCATGATATCATGAGCATAGATTATTATCCTCTTGTTCAGCTTTGGGTTTGATTAATACAACAATATGGCAACGCCTGATTAAAAAAGATTGCCCACCTGATCGTTAGCTTCGGCTAACACACTAGTTTCCTTGCAAGAAGAGGAATATAGTCATGAATAAGTTCAGGAAAAAATTTATGTCCTAAAAAATCTTTGTTGTAACTATTAGCAAAATAGGATTGGTCGCAATTGTACCATTTACCTATTCCCTCCGCTTTTGGGGCCGAAATGTCGATACTTTGACACGGAGTGCTCGGTCGGATTGAAAATCCTCCAACAGATTGTTCGGAATCGCAGATGTCGAGCAGGGGAACCATAAAGTCATAGGTTAACACCGAAGTGCCATAGGCACGGCCGAAATCATAGCGTGGGGTTTCAAGCCCAGGGTAAGTAAGTATGGAAAGGATGTCCCAACCTCGGCGCAGCGGCATGAATGGTATAAAGACGGCTGATGCCGAAGTATGGAGACGGTGGTTGGTTGGTGGATAGTTGATGTCAATTTTCCTGTCGTTCACGGTTGTTTTGAGATCGTCTGTATTCTCTATTTTGATTTCGACCGGATAGTTGGAAACATTTGGGAAAACCAAGTGGAGAACGATATGAAGGGGTTGAATAAGGTACTGGCGTCCATTCTGATTGGAATTTTTGGATACACGGGTTTTGAAAAACTGATCCGGTTTAAGGATAGTCGAAGAGCTTTTCACAACCAGACTTTCCCGGCAGAGTTAGCTGAGCTTCTCTCTTATTCAATACCTGTAGTTGAGTTGCTGATTGCCCTGCTCCTGCTCTTTTCAGGCACCCGATGGTGGGGATATCTGGGCAGCATTTTGTTGCTCGCCGTCTTTATCACTTATGTAGGTCTGATCTGGGTAGGAGCATTTCCACGTGTGCCCTGCAATTGCGCCGGAATTTTAGAGAGTCTGGGCTGGGCGGAGCATTTCTTTCTGAATTTGATTTGTATCGGGATTGGAGTTTGGGGATTGAGATTGGAAGCTCGAAATGAGAAGTTTAATGTTTCGACTCCGCTCAACACAAGAATATAAAGTGAAGAATATAAAATGAGGAATCCCAGGGATGTTCTCGTATTGAAACGTTGTCCGCTTTGCTGTTGCCGAGTGCCAAAAAAAGCGCCGTAGGTGCGCGGTGTTGTCGGGTTGGTGAATTGAAAGATTGGAAAATTAAAGCTTCTGGAGAAGCAGGACAACGGGAAAAGCGCCGTAGGTGCGGAAGCTTTGTAGCCGGGTATGGAATCCTGAGAAACGAAGGATGGAATGCCCGGCAAACAGGAAAAGGCCATTGACCTCGGCGCAGGAATATCGTTGGAATCGGGATGCTCATGCCGAGGAGGAATTGAATTTATAGTCGGATTAAAAATCCTATGGTCGGAGCTCGACATCACTCCCGACAGCCGTCGCGGATGCCGAGAAGCGGGGTAGGCAAATAGACCAGCTTCTGGAGAAGCAGGACAACGGAAAATGTGTAACAACGAACAGCGGGAACAGTGGTCTGTGAGGACACAGACCACGGCGAGAGGGAAAGTGTCATAGGCACGGCCGATACCATAGCCTGGGGTTTTAACCCCAGGTAAATAGGGATCAGATGTTTCAACCTCGGCGGAGAGATATTGTAGCCATAGTGGTGTCGATGCCGAGGTACGGAGACGGCCATTGGTACGGAGTCCAGCACCGAAAGGTGGAGAAGCAGGACAACGGGAAAAGCGCCGTAGGTGCGGAAGCTTTGTAGCCGGGTATGGAATCCTGAGAAACGAAGGATGGAATGCCCGGCAAAAATGGAAAAACGCCATTGACCCCGGCGCAGGAATATCGTGGGAATCGGGATGCTGATGCCGAGGAGGAATTGAATTTATAGTCGGATTAAAAATCCTATGGTCGGAGCTCGACAATTCCCGGCAGCCATCTCGGATGTCGAGAAACGGGGTAGGGAGATAGTCCGGCTTCTGGAGAAGCAGGACAACGGGAAAAGCGCCGTAGGTGCGGAAGCTTTGTAGCCGGGTATGGAATCCTGAGAAACGAAGGATGGAATGCCCGGCAAACAGGAAAAGGCCATTGACCTCGGCGCAGGAATATCGTGGGAATCAGGATGCTGATGCCGAGGAGGAGTTGAATTTATAGTCGGATTAAAAATCCTGTGGTCGGAGCTCGACAATACTCCCGACAGCCGTCGCGGATGCCGAGAAGCGGGGTAGGCAGATAGTCCGGCTTCTGGAGAAGCAGGACAACTGAAAATGTGTAACAACGAACAGCGGGAACGGTCGGCTGTGAGCACACTGACCACGGCGACAAAAAATTGGAGCGATGAGGTAGGTCACCGCTCCACAGCCAAACCCTTGCAAGGAGGCTGCAAAACCCTTCGACTCCGCTCAGGGTGACAATCCCTTCGATTTACGCTACTCTCGTAGCTCCAGTGCTCAGGGTGACAATCCCTTCGATATACGTGACTCTCGTCACTCCAGTGCCCAGGTTGAATCATAGTAAAATAAAGAGGATCATCCCTCTCGGAAGCTTGAGTTGAGAGGCAAGCTTGCAACTGATGAACCTCCCAAAGGGCGATGCCGAAAACCCATATCAGAGTAGGCACGATGATGAAACGGTTTGTCCCTTTTTGATGGGTTAAAAAAGGGTCGTTGATTATGGACAAATTAATGAGTAAGCTTCCGCTTCTGGCCTTTGTGCTGGCTGCGTTTGCGGCGGTCGCGTTTTCGCCCAAAGAACTCCCTTCAAACCAGTACGGTTTCGACAACGGAGTCTGGTACAATGTAACCGGACAGATTCCGGGGAGTCACACGTATAATTGCAACGAACTGGAAAACAGCGACTGTCTCTATGCCTCGCCAGACACCAGTACGCCAATCAATCCGGGTGAAGACCGAGAATTTGTGAAAATGCCTGCTGCACTACCCCAGTAACAGTCTGGGATTTGCAGAAATTTGGCCGGGGAGCGCTTCCTTCCCCGGTCTTTTTTAGTTTATCTCCAGCGAGGCCTCATAGGGAGGAAGCTGTAGTGTCAACTGGCTTTCTGAAGCCAGTTCATAGCTTTCTTCGTGAATCTCCCTTTTGATCGGTAAGGTAATTTCACCGATTGCCACCAGTCTCTTCATATCTCCCCAACGCGTCCCTCTAAAGACCAACTCCCGGCGTCTTTCGCGCGTGACTGCGCCCAAAAGATCAGCTCCGATACTTTCGCGCCATAGCTCTAGATCCTTGTAGCGGTTTTGGGCAAGTGTCTCCAGTAGCGTCATGCCCTCCTCCACCTTGCCGAGACGAACCGCAGACTCCGTAGCATTGAGCAGCACTTCCGAATAGCTGATTCCTGTAAATAAATTAAAATCTCCGGTATAGGATCCTCTAAACAGGGGATCACCATTCGCTCCACTTGTGAAAAAAAGCTCTTTCCTAAAATCATTGTCCGAGTAATCCGAATAAAGCTCGGGGTTGATGAACGAAGCAGGGCCGTCGGTAACCAGATAGCTGTTGGAATAACCATAATACATCGACTCTTCATTGAAAAGGAAAAAGGGATAAGGCTTCTCCGGGGAATATTCAGAATAGTCAAGTAGCATACCGGGTGCCTGTAATGCCGAAGAAGCCGCATCGAGCGCATCTTCGTATTTACCTGAATACAGATAGATTCGGGACAGGAGTGCTTTCACGACGGCTTTGTTGGGTCGGTTTTGGAATGCTGACTGTTGGGATATCAGAGAATAGGCCTCTGTCAAATCGGCTTCAATCTTTGGAAGCAGTGCTGCGATGGTCATCCATTCTGGCTTGACATTTACTTCCGAGGACCAATGAACCGGGATTTTAAGCTGTCCTGCCTCCTCATCTCCATCCGGGTACGGGAGAAACAACTGAGCCAGATAGAACAGCGCCGCAGACCTGACAAGAAGCGCTTCCCCTCTCAATGATTCGGCCTCCGGGTCGTCTTTTATACCGATCTTGTCCAGGATATCCAGAGAGACATTCGCAAAAAAGATCTTCCTGTGCAGTCTGTTGTAGTCAGTTGACCTTTCATCCGGATTGAAGATTTCTTCCTCCCACAGATACGCCTTCTGAACCCAGGGATTTAAACGTTCCCAGTTTGGTGTGGTCGTCACCCAGTCATCGGCCAGGACAAATACCAGTAAAGGATTGTCATTGAGCGTGGTGTAGTTATCAAGGATGTATCTGACATCCTCTTTGGTGTCAGGAACCAGGATAGACTTCACAGGCTTTTCATCCAGATATTCTTCGCAGGAGACCGTGGCGATCAATCCGAGGGCCAGGAGTGCATTTACAAGGTATTTTTTCATTGTTATGAGTTTAGGAGTTGTGAAAAAGGGTGGCCGGGGAAAAACCGGCCGGGGGAGTCTGAATGTTATTAAACCAACCTTATGAAGTAGGTCCTCCCCTTTTACCCTATAGAATCTATTTTTAAAAATCAAGCTTGAGACCCGCCGAAAAGGTTTTCAGCGGTTTTGCCTTCTGGTAGTCCGGATCCAGCCCGTCTTCAGATGCCTTCCAGATGATCCCGAGATTGGAAGCATAGGTATACACCTGTAGAGATCGGAATGGAAGGGCAGGAAAACTCCGCTTGTCCCAGGTATAGGAAAGCCTGATGTCGTTGAGCCGGATGTGGTCTCCCTTTTCCACCAAAACACCCGAGTCGCTGTAGAAACTGTTTCTCCGGGTGTCTGCTGTCGCCGGAAGTGAAGGAATCTGGGTGAAACTTTCATCGCCGGGATTTTGCCATCTGTCGTCAAAATCGCCATGCCCGATACTTCCGCGCAGCAACGCGAAATAATCGATCGACCTCCTTTTGTAGTAGTACCCCAAACGATAGGACACATTCACGGAAAGTGCGAATCCCTTGTAGGAAAAGTCATTCCGAAACGCGCCAAAGGACGTTGGCCTTGCAGATCCGTGGTATTGGAGGTTGTCAATGGTCGCCGCCCTGGAAATCGCCAGGTAATCCGTGCTCGGCTCGCCGTCCAATATTCCGAGGGGGTTTCCGTTTTGGGGATCCAAGCCAGCCCATTCGTAGCTGTAGATTCCGTACAAAGGCCTTCCAACTATCGGGTAGGGAGATGACAGGTAATAGGAATTCAGCAGGTTGGCCACGGTTGGTTTTTTCTCAAAATCAAGCACCTTTTCCTTCAGACCACTGTAAAGCAAGGTACTGTACCAAGAGAATTTACCGCGAAGCTGCTGGGCTGTCAAAGTCAAATCCACTCCCCTGATGAGCGTTTCTGCGAAATTCCCCTTGAAGCTGGTCAAACCGGTGGAAGCAGGAACGGAGTAGTCCCCCAGCAAGTCTTCGGAATGCTTGGAATAGTACTCCACTGTTCCTGAAAAGAATCCGTTTTGGGTCTCGACATCCACCGCCAGATTGCTTGTCTTCACTTTTTCCCAGCGCAACAGCGGGTTGGGAGGATTGACAATCGCCGCCGCTCTCATCTGCGGGAGCACGTCGTAGAACAAAAAGGTGGTATACCGGGCCGTGACATCAGACGACAGGCTCTTGTCTACATTTCCGCCATACCCGTAGGTCGCCCTCAGCTTGACAAAAGGCATGTGGGGTTTGTCGGCAAACTTTTCTTCCGAAACGATCCAAGCACCCCCCAAAGACCACAACGGCACTCCCCTCATATTGGCGTCGACGCCGAAGATATTTGCCTGATCTTTTCTGACGCTGGCGGTGAGGAAATACCTGTGATGGTAATCGTACCCCAGGTTGGCATAGAAGGAGACAAAACGGTCGGTATTGCCACCGTGTGAGATGCCGGATGGTATGGAAACCATCTGTCCCGGGTTATAGTATAGCGGAAACCGTGTCACCAAATCCACGGGAACGCTTGAGCCCATGTCATCCAGGTAGCCAAAGTAGCTGTTTGACCAGCTCAGTCCTTGGAGGTCGCGTATCTCCAAGCCCCCTAAACCGTTCAGGAAATGTTTCCCGTTCCATTCCCTGTTATAGGTCAACTGTGGCCGAAACGTATGGGAATAGGATTCCGACTGGGAGGTGGAGAGTAATTCGCCCATCGGCACGGGATAGGTCAGGCCTCCGTCGGCACCTGCCTGGGTGTATTTGTTGATTTGGTCTCTGGCAGAAAAAACCTCCAGCGGATCACGGTTGCGGCCGGAATTCAGATTCCTCCAATACTGATAGAAAACACCGATTTTCAGTTCCTTAGTCAGCTTGTATTGGAGCGAGGGGCTGATTCTAAAATCGTAGGCGTGCGTGCTGTAGTCGAGTGCTTTGATCTCTTCCAGTGGAGCGTAGGTCCAGTCCAACAAGCCTGAACCGCTGACCGATTCGATGTATCGGGTGCTGTAGGTGTGTGCTATCTCCAGCGGAAGTCCCGAGTCATCTGCCAAGCGGTCGTAGGCAAAGCCCTGAGGCAGAGCGGTGGTGACTTCAGAATTTTGACTGGCGAGGTTGAACTGAATCCCCGCCTCCAGCTTTTCCCTCAGCAGTTGCCATTGGCTGCCTGAGGAAAGTGTCCAGCGGTCTCCTCTGTTGCCGATGATATCGGTACGGATGGGATCATACCCGAGGGAAAGGTTATAGGATGAGTTTTTGCCCCCTCCTCTCAATGACAGGGAATACTGCTGGCTTAGCGCAGGCTGGAGGTAATAGTCGCGGATGTCGTTCCTGATGTCCGAGCGGCCAAACAGCTCCATTCGGGCATCCGCCTGCTGCTGGGAGATCTTCCCGTCTCTGAACGCAATCAGTGTCTCCACTGCCGGGGACAGCTTGGGTTTGTTAGGGCTCGTTTCCTGAGAACTGTAGTAACCGGCCGAGAAGAGGCGTTGTTCTATGCCGATAAACTCCGGGATGGACATTTGCGGGACATAGTGGAGATCGCGGGGTTCTGTGACCGTGACATTGGAGTTGAAGCTCACCTGCAGGGGCAGTTCCCTGTTTCCCCTGACAGTCGTGATCACGATCACCCCGTTGCCGGCTCTGGCTCCCCAGATGGATGCGGCGGCGGCATCTTTGAGCACTGTCATACTGGCCACATCGTTGGGATTGATGTTTTCCAGTGGGCCGTCATAGGGGAAGTTGTCCACGATGATCAGCGGTGCGGTACTTGCGAATATCGTTCCCCTGCCCCGGATGGAAATGGGATCGGTAGCAGCATTGGGGCCGTGGTTGAAGATAAGTCCGGAAGTCACGTCCTCCAGGCGGTCCAGGACGGAGGTGCTGACCTTCCGCTGGACCAACTGGCTGTCCAAAAAGGCAAAGGAGCCAGTAGCCCGCTCCTTGGGCAGGGTTTGGTATCCGGTAGAGACAATGTCCACCTGCGAAAGTTCCATAGCGGAGGATTTCAGGATGATGTCCAGTGATTGCGGGAGCGGAACAGTGATCTCTTTCCGATAGGAATCCATCCCGATGTAGGATACGATCAGGACGTAGCTTCCCGAGGGGGCGGTCAGTTCAAACTTCCCGTGTTCATCCGTAATGGTTCTGTATCCGGTATCCATCAGGTAGATCAGGGCACCGGGAAGCGCGAGGCCGTCTTCCGACAGCACCGTGCCTGTGATTTTTGGGAGCGGATCCTGAAAGGCGAAGAGTCTTCCCGCCAAAAGGAGTACCGCACAGAGTAGAAGTAGAGATTTCTTCATTGATTTGAGGTTTGAGGTAAGGAAAAGGATGGGGAGGCTTCAGTACTAATTTTCACCAAGAGAGCAGACAGGTAGTCTGAATCCAGATGGTTGGCGGCTTGGAGTCTGACTTTGGAGTCAGGTCCGACGATCATCTTTTGGGGATAGGAATGTATCCGGTAGTACCCGGCGATCCCTCTACCGGGATATGCTTTCAGGTTGAGGATTTGCGGGGAGGTATAGCGGCCGGATTCCAGACTGTTTTTCCAGGTCGACTCCCGGGAATCCACGTTTACCGAGATAAGAAGAATATCGGGATCTGCCTCAAACCGGTCTGAGAGCGCTTTCATCACACGCTGATAGTCATCGATGCAAAACCTGCAGCCGGAAATCCAAAAATGGATCAACAGGGTTTTTGCCGTGAAGTCATTCAGGTCAACCGGACTGCCTGATTCATCGAAAAGCTCACCGGAAAACACGGGAACACTGTAGACAGCCGCCAAAGTCTCCAGCTTGTCCCTGATCCACGGGCTCTCGACGAGGCTCAGCGAAGTGTCCAGCAGCGGAGCAAGCTCTGCTCCGAGCGTATTGAAATTTTCCAGCAGGTAGGTTCCGAGGATCTCATCTTTCAGCGGAGAGTCGAAGTCCTTCCATACTTCCAAAAATTGTCTGTTTTGAAGGGTTGCCGTAAGCCGAATTAACCTGGACTCACTGTGTATCAATAACGGATAGTTTGAATCCAACTGCTCCAAGCCAAATTGGCCGACCCAGTCCTGAAGCATTTGGTACTGGGTGGGATCATTTTCTGGGATGGCACTTCCCATGGATGCCCACGTGAGGCCGGAGGATAGGAGCGCTCCGGCAACTCTACCGCCGAGCAAACTGATCTGATGGGCTGTCAGGGAATCCTGAGCTTTGTGGAGTAGTCTCCACGCTGGGTGCTGATCAACGGGGACTTTGGCTATGTTCCCAAACTGCTCCCACCGCTCGGTATCAGTAACCAGCACCTTCATCCTGACAAACAGATCATCCGGGCGGCTCTGTGCCTCACGATACAGCCGTTCTGCCAGAGAATCCTGAAAGAGACTCTTCCTGCTTTCCGAAACCATGACGGGGTCCCTATTGAACTGCTCTTCGGCAAAAAGCTGATCCAGGCCGTATTGGGCTCGGTAGAAGTTCTGATCAGGCCCTCCAAACAGCGTTTTTCCTGAAACCAGATTGAAATGGATCCGTACCCGGTCTCCCGAGGAAAAGAACCACTGGTGGATGAGCGTGGATCTCCCCTTCCCTATCGAGAGAAAGCCGTCAGTGATGCCCTGTGGTAACTCACAGAGATAGACCTTCTTCTGTATACTGCCTTCGAATAGGTTCCCGTACTTCCCGACAACAGGAAAGGAAATGCCGGGTGTGACAGACTTCTGATCTATCAGGAGATGCTCCCAATAGGTGACCCATAAGGTGTCGGGAGGATTGGGAGAGTCAATCTCGAGGTAGAGCATTCCACCCTCCCGGGCAGAAGGGATCGCTCCCTCCTGCCTTTGGGAAAAGCCTATATCAACTAAACTGTCCCTGGGTGACTCAGCAACTCTGCTCTGGGCTGAGGATAGGCTTCCGGCAAGACATAGCAGTGCCAGGAAGCATGTGTATAGAAATTTTTTCATGCTTTAGTTTTGTTATGAAGCTTGGGTAGTTTGGTCAACGGTCAACAGACGACGGTCCACAGCCGAGCACTGTCACGCTGAGCGGAGTCGAAGCGGATATGTATTCTTGGTACCGTTCTAGCCTCTTGGCTCTTGATTCTAGCCTCTTGCTACTTGATACCAGCTACTTGATACTCATACCTCTCCCACCCGACCTCCGATCCACATCGGAATTACCAGCTTCAAATTAAGAAATAAGATGTAGTGTCAGCGCGACCAGCTACGAAGAGCTTGCTGACGTGAATGTGTGGTCGCCGATCTGCTCGGGGCCGCGCATCCCCTTAATCGGCATAAAAATCAAGCCTCAAACAGGCTGCTTGGGCTTCAGGGGATACAGGCGATCGACCGCGGCGATGCCGGAATCCGCTGGAAGAATGAAATAGGTAATAGGTAGAGAACTGACTGACTCGCTTACCAAACGAGCATACTCCCCCACCCTGCTTATCTTGCAGGATACCTTCAGAAACAGAAAAGAGAGTAAATCGATCATGCTCGTTTTCATTAAAATGAAAAATGGTAAAACGAGTCTTTAAGGTTAAAAAGGAGTTATGGCGGAGCTCCTTACAACCAAGCTGCTAGCTTCTGACGGCTTACGGATTGGAATTACGATAAGGAACCCACAGCCATAACTATACAAATATAGCCAGCCATGGGTATTTCCCTACCGTCTCGTCCGTGGTAAGCGTCAGAATTTGCAGCCGAGACTCTTTGAAAATACCAGTTTTGATACATTACAGAACAAGTAATATTAATCCTCCGAAAATTAGAGGATTTATAAAAACCCACCCAAAATGATATTCTATGATGATTCCAAATTAAAAAGAATTATTAAAACCACCAAATTTATTTTCCTACTATAACAGGTTTTAAACCATCTGGATCAAATGTTGATTCAAAGATGGATTCAAACATCAATGAGAACCAACTTGAAGCTTTTGAAAAAGACTTCAAAACACTTCAATCTAATCTAGGATCGTTCCTAGAGCAAGCGCGAGAAAAACTAGGTATAAAGAATCCAGAAGACTTCGCAAATACCTATGGTTACACAACTTCCCAATACAGAGAGTACGAAAGCGGCAGAGCAAACCCTACCCTTTTAACTATTTTCAAGCTAATTAAATTACTGGGACTCGAAGCCAACGATTTGTTCAATTTTGGCAGAAATAAGGATCAAATATTAGGAGAAGAGGTTGCTGAGAAAGCTAGAAAAAGCAAAATAGAACAACTTAGAGAACAAGTAGCGATTATAAGAGGGCGGAAATTTGCACTTGAAATTACAGACGGATCGTTCCTAAGAATTTTCCAAACTTTAGCATTTTGCACAAGACCCAGGACTAAAGCCGAAATTCTCACAAACCTAAACTTGAAAAATACCACTAACAACTTTCAACGGTCTGTGGGCCTTGCTTTAGAACTTTCATGGCTGGAAATGACGAATCCCACCAGCCCAAACAGTCCAAATCAGCGGTATATCGTCACAGAAAAGGGGAAAGGGGTGGTTTAACGGTTTTGGGCTTTGCGTTGGTAGGCTTTTGAAACCGAATACTGTCAGCAAGCACCAAAGTTTATTAATTGCTCAAATAGTTCTATTCGCACTGTCCGCCCACTAACGCAAAACCCGGGTCAGCAGCTTTAAATATTCCATACGTGATCATAGGAAAAGTCAGAAAGAGACTTAGATCTTGCATTTATTTTACTCTCAGTCCAATTATTTGTCGCTTGGTTTTCATTGATAAATTCTTCAACCATTCTTAATTCGGATGATTGAAAGTGTTGCAACTTTTGTTGAAATACTGCTGTGTCGGCAACATTGTTAATTCTACCATCTAGAGGCAAAAGATTTCCAATCAATCCAACGTAACTCGAACCCGTGGTGTCAGATTGAGGAAGAATATGTTCTAACGTTATCATGTCAGTAGTTAATTCCGAAGTAGTTCTTTTATTTTTTTCGATTGTTCTGAAAATATACTGGATGAGCTTTTTGTCTTTTGTCTTTCCATTAGTAAACCAAAGCTTGATAAACTTTTGTTCGAATATGCTTTTCGCAGGAACTTTAGATCTTAAATCAGCAGTTAGACTAGCAAGAACTGCCCTAGCTTGAGTTCTGTCAGTTGCTTCCTCCAAGTCTCGTGCGGCTTTAGAATACTTACCATCAATACCTGATGCTCTAGAGGAAGATATTGCAGTGAAACTAAAATGAAAATTTTCCAAAGTTCGGATCATATTAACATGATCATGAATATTTATTTTGGCGTCAAGTCGCGCTCTTTTTAGAGCTAATAGAAGTGGTCTTGGTTGAACAACTTTGAATAGATTCAAAGCTAGTAAACTGTTGTATATTGCTTTTTCTTCGGGCAGTCTCCAATCGTCAATATTTGGGTTTACAATTGAGTTATAGTATTCTGAGTTGTTCACTAATTCTTCTAAAAAACTGGCAGAGCTTATTACGTTATCTTCCTTAAAATCCTTAAATGTTTTATAAATTCGCCCTTCACTAGTGAATCCATATTTAGATAGCCAAAAATGACGAAAGAAAGTATCCATGTTAATTGCAGATTCTCCTGAGCCAAGGTTTTCACCAATTTTCTTCCATTCAGTTTTTGCATAGTCATCGGGATGCTGTGTTTTCAAATCTTTAAAAATTAGATTTTTTATTAAGTCAACAGCGGAAAGACTCATTCCCCTTGCATTTAGCGTCTCAAATATGGTATAGGCATCTTCTTCATCAGTCACAGTAATATAAATGACTTTTAAATAGCTTAATATTTGATCTCTTAAAGAATTAAGAACAGCCTTGTGTTTTTCTGGGTCCGTTCCATTTATAGAATCAAAATTCTTGAAGTGTGATTTAGTTGAGTCAAATGATAAAACATGATAGAAGAATTTGTATGCATCTAGTAGTTTAGTTTCTTCTTCAGTTGATGTTTCTAGCTCCTCCTTCGTATGATGCTGAATGCTCCTTTGAAAAAAGGGTTTAGGCGTCTCATTTATCAATTTAAAATATGGCTGATTTGAGTTGTCCTTTCCCTCAATATATTGGTAATAGAGGCCATCAGCCAGATTGTTTTCCGAAATATCCTTGAATGATTGTGTTAATGCTGATAGCAATATTGTGATTGTTGTTAGTCGTTGTTGTCCATCTACAATTTTCATTTCTGGCGAGGAATCTTGGCCAACAAGGACTAATGAGCCAATAAAATATTCAAGATTCACGCAAGCTCCATTAGTGACTTTAATGCTTGCAGAAATGTCTTTCCAAAGTTCTGCGACTTCTTCACTTTTCCAAGAATATTCTCTTTGAAATCTAGGAACAATGTATTTTTTATTGACGGATAGTAAATCTCCGATCGATTTTGTGTACGCGTGTAAATCCATAGTATTTATTTATTGCTGCTAACTTCTTTATTGCTTCACTTTTTCCCCCCTTATACCCATTTTTTGGTCAACTAGGCGAAGGTTTGTCTCTCTTTATTTTTACAGTTCATCAAAGGGACTTCTGATCTTCTCCAGGCTTCTCTGGCTCACATTCGTATAAATCTCAGTGGTTCGGCTGGAGTTATGCCCGAGCAGCTCTTGGATATAGCGGAGGTCAGTGCCGCTCTCCAGCAGATATGTCACATACAAATGCCGCAACCAATGAAGGGGCACGGGCAGTTCGATATTCGCCTTTTTCAGAGCTTGCTTTAAGACCTGCTGCAGGCTTCGTTCATTGTACTGTCCTCCGGCAAGCTGCTCCCCCCTGAATGTAGTTAAATTATCGATTGGATTGAGTGGGATTTGCCCGCCCTGCAAGCTGGCCCAAGGCTAAAACATTTCTCTGGATTGTTTCTTAACGCCTTGTCCTACCCTCATATCCTTACCAATTTGCAATTGGCTTCCTTACCTCACCCCTCCTGCTCTACCTCATCCCTTCCTTCTCCTTCAGGAGAAGGCGATCAAGCAGTGGTAGCTTGGAGATACTGGTCCAGTCCAGGCTGACATAATGTGCGGGAGCATTTGGAAGAAATGGAAAAACAATAAATCTCCGAAATGCTAGAATAATTCGATTAATTAAAGGTTGGCAATTGGGTGATAGTGAGTTGGTTTCACAAGGAACGGAATAAACTGGAACTAAAAAATACCCAGTACTGGGTATTTTTGGATTGAAAGAGAAAAAATTGAGGAGGAAAGGAGGTTTTTGGGGTGGAAGTGTGAATTTTGATTAATCTGAACGGATGGTTTTGGTTTCCGCGCGTAGTTTTTTGTGAAGTGCTGGGGTTGGTGGCTAAAAAACGATGAGCATTATTAAAAGAGAGCAATCCTAAAAATAAAGAAAGGCCATTCTAACTAATATTACTAGAAATAAAACATCAAAGACTCTTTATGTAACTGAAAGCCATCCATGTTCAGGGTTCAACATGCTTCGGGCTTCCCGATTCATTCAGAACTTTTCAACATAACCTCAGAATATCTTCTTACAGGAGATATATTATTATTGATTTTTAACCATTTTTTATAACCTTCAATATCTGATCCACCGAAATTTATTACATACTCAACGCCCATAATAACAAGTATAAAATACAACTCATTTGACTCAGTATATAATAGGTCAAATTCATGTAAAATCTCATATGGTTCCGGATGATTTATTGGATCAACAAATAAATCATTTTCAGTATAAATTCGTCTTAGATTATATTCCCAAAATTCACCCTCGCCATACCTAGCAAACCTACGAATTGGTTCTAACTCAAGTTTATTCACTAATTCATGTAACCATTCATCATTAGTCTGATATTTTGAAGCTAAAAATTCTAAACCTATTTTTGTGACAAATCTAGATATATCAACATCTTTTTCTTCAGGCATATTTATAATAGGGATTATGACCTTATTTAATTCTCCAGACATAATCATCTTCACAATATGATCATCTTCTGAACTCAAAATAAAGCCACTTTCATCTTTCCAAAAATCGACCCAACCTGCATTTCTATGAGGAAACAAAGCTTTTTCTGGCACTAACCTTTCCTTTTTTGTCTTTATTAAATTTCTATGACGAACATTCCTGAAATAAGGTTTATCTAAAACAACCTTCTCAACTTTTATCGCAAAGTAATTATTACATTTATCGCAAACCACACCTGGTCTTAAAACATGCTCTTTATTACCAAGTGACTCTGGCAAAATATGCTCTAAACTTTTTGAAGAATCTGACTCATTTTTGCAAAATAAACAGTTCATAAACAAGATTAATTTTAGGAATTAAACTTATAAAAAAACGAAATTACTCAAAGGAAATTACACTGTCATTGAGTTTGCAATAGAAATATTTTGAGGTTTTAACTATAGTATTTAACCATTCTTATAATTTATCCACATAGGCGAAAGACTGGGGTGGTCCTATACCAAAAGATTCCCTAATCCCAAGTGGTTCCCTATACTTCCTTACACTTTTTACCTCTATGGCGTACCCCGACTCTTTTCCATTGAAATACTCCCGATAAAACTCCTCGGATATCCCTGCGAACTTAACTGTAGAATCCCAAAGGGAATCTAGTTCGTCATGGTGTACCGTTTCAATCTCAAATTCCCCGATCACTTTGCTAATCGGAGCCGAAGCATAGACAATCACCGACTTTACCGCTTCATTTTTATAGATTCTTCTCCGGAATTCGAATCGCTTGGTGCCGTCAAAAATCTTCTCGGCAAATTCCGGTTTGATCGATAATAGTACTTTCATATTCCTGCTAATCTTACAAGCTTAGTAAATTCCTCTCTTTGCATTTTTGTGATGGTTTTGACACTGTCCATATTTGGCAAAATTCCTACGTCGAGCATCTCCTTCAAATTGATTCGCTTTTTGAAAGAGAATGCATATAGGAAATTGAACACAAACGGCCTCATTTTGGGATACCTATCCCAATACTCTGCCAATTCTTCATCTGTAAGCACGGATCTCTTTCTACAGATTTTGTGAAGTTCCTCCAGACTCGGTATGCCATCGATAGCTTCTTCTATGATCCCTATCGTCGTGGCAACTCCTTTGTAGATTCCTCCAGAGCGGTAAAAGACCACAATATCTCCGCGCTTGAGCTTTCGATTACTAGAGTGAGAAATATAGGACTTTGAAATCGCATTTCTATGCGGCCTGTTCTCGACGAAGGCTAAAGGACTCTCGGTCTTCAAGATAGAATCAGGAAACAATTCAGTATGATACTCAGGTTTGATGGGCACAATGTACACATCGCTTGACTTGGAAAGCCAAGGGAACGTCTTGGATGGTTGGCGATCGTCAAACCTCACCTTGAAGTCCCTTACCAATACCCTTTCAGTGCCCGAAGATGTTGTTTTGATGCCATGATCTTCAAATCCAAACTTTCCTAAAAGACTGATCAAACTCTGTAATTCCGGTCTGTGGTCAAAAATAGTCACATAAATCTCATCCACGCCGTATTGACGGGCATTGTCAAAAACAATTTTCAAAAACCGCTCTCCAATTCTAAGTCCATTACTAACCACCTTGAATGTCCCTATCTTGAGCCGTCTTTTAGGTTTAAATGGCGGATCTATCTGTGAATAATTCTCTTTTTCGTCTTCCAGCTTCAAGAACAAGAAAGCTTTGATTGCATCAGCTTCGTAACACACATAAGCCATGGCATTGTCTCCGGCCTTCCCATTGTACCATTTATCAAACCCCTGATAGTCATTTCTGAAACCGTCAAAGAATTCATCTCCAAGGTCAATGTTTCCAAAGTACTCCTTCTTAACCGAAAGGACCGAATAATCCATAAAGTCAGGGTTCTCTGCGATGACCTTTTCTAAAAATCCCTCAATTCCAAAAACCCGATCCGCAATATTCAGGAACTTAGCCTTCATGCGGATTTTCTTGTCCTCTGTGATCAAAAAATCGACCCGGTCAGCTAAGACTTCATTCAGCAGCTTTGAATCCTCGAAATCGTTTGGCTTTGTGTCATGTTTTTCGATGATTTCAAGAACTTCTTTCTTTAATGGTGCCGGTGTTTTCAATTCTTGATAGCTCCCCAGCTTGATGGACATCGATTTAACCACCTGATCATTGGCATGCTTCTGCAATTCTGTCAACGTCAAGGGGTGTACACATTTGGTGATGTGCAGCCTATCCAGCCAATTAAAAAGCACTCCGATGTTCTGATTGGAAACTTTGTCTGTCTCCCGATGGATGACAATGTTGGTGTCTAAAAGGACTCTCATCTAAATCGTATTTATCGCGTCTACAAGAACCTGTTCATCTCTTTCCATCACCAAAAAGGGTTTGTTTAATTTACCTGCCACCCACTTTCCATAGGTGATTTCCTCCTCCTGCATTTGACGAATCACTTGCAAGTCATAAGCTTTGCCGTCTCTTTCGGTTAGCCTGCGGACAATTGCCTCTGGTTCTGCCGTCAACACCGAAATCAGAATGGGATCAATCTTGGAGAAGGTGTCAAACGGAACGAGCTCTACCTTCCCCTTACTATCAAACAAACAGAAGTGGCCATCCAGTAAATATTTTCGAGTTGGCTCAACTCTCTGGTGAAGCCCGAGAATCAATCGGCCTTGCATGGATGGGATATCTGCTACCAATTTATTCCTCGGTTCGGCATTTACTTCAGCCCATCTTAAGAGCTCGCTGGCAGACAGGTGCTCTATATCCAATAGTTCTTTGACTTTGGAGCAGAATGTCCCTTTTCCTACTCCATGTATTCCGCCGAGAAATATAATATTATTAAACATTTCAAAAATCGCTAAAAACTGATTTCCGACTCATAACCAAATTGCATTTATAATTGATAAAGCCTTGAAATACTCTAATTTATACAGTCAATTAGTCAAAATTCTACTTTACTTTACCAAGGAAGATCATCATCCCAGTATTCAGAAGTATCAAACAACCTTACCTCGTCATCTCCATCATCCTCTTCAATTGAATCATAGCCGTATTTTGTACTACTAATTGCTTCTTTTTCTAATTGCGAAATATTTTTCATGTGCCTCTTAAAGTCAATTAATTTTATCCCATTAGTAACCAATTTTTCAAATTCAAATGAAAAACTGCCAGAAAATTTTGCATTTGAAAATCCTGTAGATTTACCAATCAGATTATGCAGCCAATTTTCATCTGTTGTAGATAAACTACCCCCAAGTTTAATTTCAGGCGCTTCACTTAAAACACCAAGTTGAAAAGCAGAAATAAGTATCGATTTTACATATCCATTCGGCACCTGCGAAGCCCGAGAAATTATTTTTGAATTAATCTGAAACTTACATACAATGGAAACCCAGAGCAACCAAACTAACTCATGATGGTGATTTGAATTAATTGACTTATTAATCAGTATTTCAATAGAAAAAATCCATCCACTACTATCAATAGATTTCTCAATTGCAAACCTCTTTGCTAACAAAAGACATACATAATCAATGCAGTGAGGAAAATGGTATAAAACTCTTTGCAATTTAGGTTCAAGATCAATCCATATATCATTTTGATAAATCTTCAACCTATCGAACCTCCTAAGTATTAATTTAATGGGACTCTGGGACCCAATATTTTGAGAAATTTCAAATGCTTTATCTATCAAAAAAATAAAATCATCGACATTATCATCGGAAAATTCTGAAACATATATCCTTCTTAACTCTTGAGCCCAAACATCATCAATAGGCTGAAGGCCATTTAAAAGCTTGGTCTTTGAATCATTTATCTGCAATTCAAAGCTTTGTAATATTTCTCTCAAGGAAGACAAAACTATTGAATATTCAATTTCATTTCTAATTCCGATATAAAAATCGTCAACATGCCTTATGCAACCGACAATAAATTCTGAAGACTTATTTTTAAGTTCCAAATCTATTTCAGTAGCCAAATATTCAGCAACTATCCTAAACCCATCAGGACCTACTAAAACACCTCTTGTTTGGCCATTTTGACATTGTTGAATAAACCAATCGAGAGAATTAAAATAAACCAAATCAGATTTTCGATTTGTATCACTCTTTGAAGTTAATTTTCCATGTGCAACCCAGGGCAAAGAATGAGTATAAATGCTTGGAAAAAATTGGGCAATATCCGTTTTAACCATAAAAGGAGAATAGCTTAATTTCCTCATAAATTCGGGAGAAATTTCACTTAAAGAGGGAACTATTATTGCTCTATCGCTTTTCTCATCACCAAAATGGAGATTGCTTATTCCAAAATGAGACTCTCCAAATTTTTTCTCAAATACTGACCAGTTCTTTCCTATAAAATTACATACTGAGAAATATGGGATTGGATTTACAGTTCCATAGTACCTTCTATTATAATCATGTTTTGTACCATTATATCTAATGAAATCAGAAACTCTCTGATTATATCTTATATCATTTATAGTCTTAACTAATCCGGAAAAACTTCTTGATAGACTTGAGCTGTCAAAACATGGCGGAAGTACTTCAGGAAAAAATCCTTTTCTTAGTAGTAGGTCTCTGATTTTTGAAGGTGTCATTTATTTGGGAAACATTTAATCGTTCATTGAATCATCTTAAAAGCCTGTTCAATTTAGGCTTTCTTTGGGTATTCAAATTAATGTTTGGACTGAGTGAGGTTCGCAACCTTCAACTCTACTTGAAACTCTCTCGGATTTTCCAATGCACTTTTCAATAGGGAGGCACAGTGCAAACCGCTTAACATAAGGCATGCAATTATTGGGTCAATGTTTGTAAAAAAGCCCGCATCAAGTTTATAGAGTCATTCAGTTGTGAAAAAGTATATCTTGTATTGTTGGTGTTTTCTGGATGATGAATTTGGTGTCTTATGTAATCAGTTAAAATTACATTTTCCGTCACTATTGTTACCCCGTCCTTTTTCAATCTATTATATGCCATTGTTGCCTTTCCACCTCTATAGTTTCCCATTTCGCTTTCCAACTCAATGTATCCATACAGTTCATTGTGATACTCTTCCGTTATTTCCGAAAATGCTAAAAAATTTACTTCATTCAAAGATGGATATGGTAGACTATTTGGCAATACATTTTCAATTATTTTGGCTCCACTGTTAGATTTTACAAGCCGAAGATGCTGGAACTCCAACTCCTTTACTAATGCTGCACTATGTGTCGTAATAATTACCTGTGTATTCGCTGTATTTGAAAGGTCCAAAAATGCCTTAATTAGTTTTCTCTGATGTTCCGTATGCTGTGATGTTTCAGGTTCTTCTATTGAGTAAATAATACTTGGAATATTTTCTTGTGTTTTTCGTCTCTCTGCCTCGGCTCTGAAAAAATTTAAAAGAATTAATCGTTTTACTCCGCTTCCTCTTTTATTGATTGGAATATTCTCATCTCCAGCAATTGAAACATTTTTAAAAACATCAGTCCATTTTAAACTCTCTGTTGCCGGAATAACTGGATTTAAACTACTAGCAACTTCAGGGTTCATTTCCTGAATTTTTGCCAATGTTCTTGTAGCAACGTCCTGTAGCTTACTTTTAACTTCTGTTGCTATTTCATCAAACTTTGATTTTAATGTAGCATCACTTAAAATCTGTTTTACCGCTTCTTTTAGTGGGTCTTGGACTTCATCATCACCATCACTATTTTTTCTATCGGATTGAAACAAACTGTAAAGAGGTAAGTAGGTCTGTAATTTGTCCCATATTGATTTGGTATCGCCTTTTGTAACATCAATTTCTATCTCTGATAATTGGAGGTCGTTACTAAAGTGCTGCCAAATCGACCCTCTCATTACTGCGTTTATGGTTTGATTACTACAAGTAATTGCCCCGTCTTTTATAATTTTTTGAAGTTCTGTGTTTTTCTTTTGCAATAAATCCTTACAAGCACTGTGTGTTGGATGATTAGCTTTTACAAAAATCCTTTCCTTTCCGCCATTAGTGTATTTTTTAATTATTTCGAGTTGATGGCTTGAGTTTAAAAGATATTCAGCTTGTAATGTTGTCTGATTTGTACTATCTATGACAATAGCTGTTGGTAATTCTTCAAAGCAAACGGAAAAAACTGTTTCAGTGTCCCCATTTGTAAGAGATTGCTTATTGACATCATCTTTGTCAAGTTTGATTACCCCTTTACCATCATTGAAAAAAATGTCCAATGCTTCCAAAACTGTCGATTTGCCGATGTCATTTTTTCCAACAAATGCAGTTAAATCGCCAAACTCAATTTCAACTTCGTCCTTGTAGCTTCTAAAGTTTTTGATTTTGATGGTCTTAATTCTCATATTTTATATTAAAAGGGTTTGAAATCATTCTGGTCTTAGCTTATAAGGAGAATTGGGAAATCAAGAAATCCCCTTTTGAATTCTCTTCGCTTCAGCCAAATCAATTCTAGCTTTATGACCATGCTTCTCAAGGAGGTAAAGTAGATTAGATCCGTTCATTAAGGTAATGGGCTTATTCCTGGCAAATTCATACGCGTCTGGGCCATAATCCGCAGTAGTCACCAAAATCCCTTTGGTTGCCCCTTCATTTAGGACGGTTCCATAAAGGTCCCTGACTGCTGCCACTCCTACTGTGTTTGTATAGCGTTTGGCCTGAATGACAATCTTACCTCCTCTGATTGGGTCAGGATCAAAAGCGACCGCATCCACTCCCCCGTCCCTGCTTGCTTGCGTCACTTTTACTTCGCCCCCATTAGAATTAAATTCTTTGCCAAAAATTTCCCGAAGAAGGTGCTCGAAATCCTCCCAATCCATTGAGGCCAGGTTATCTCCTTCATTAATTTTATCGGCCACATCATAGGAAGATACGAACCTTTTATCCTCCTTATTGATCTGGGCAATGGGTTGCACAGCAACAATTCCACTCAATTTGCTGCTTCCTATTCCCTTTAGATTTTTAAAGCAAGTTTTGGGATCCACATTTGCCAATTCGATTTCCAAAAACTCGTCTTTCCTTGTTTGGATAGATACAATGCAATTATTAACCAATTTGCCAGTAGCTTTATTAACGGCCTCTACCCATCCATTGAAAATGATTGCATCAATTGCTTCGGCCTTATCTGCCTCAAAAAGTTCGTGGATAGTCCTGAGGGTAATTTTATAGATGGTCTCATCGTATATTTTGGCCACTTGAGCTTCTGAAAGATGAGATTCTTTCAATTCCTTTTTAGTGGCTATGTATTTTACTTCGAGAAGTGTAGGGATCTGAGCTGGGGAAGGCAGTACGTACTCCACCAACAGAATCTTGGATTCTGGGTTGTAGTCAATTTCAAAGTCTTTAGGAAAACTATCTGGATATTCAGAATTGTTCAAAACAAGCTCACAATTCTCTATTACCGCTTGTTGATCACATTTGAGGTACTTTTCCTTTAAGTGATCAATTTTGTTATTATGCTCCAGCTGAAGCTGATAGTATCTGCCTTTTTCGGATTCCCACTCTCTCTCCAAAGCATCAAACTTCTCTTTTAATTTATTTCGTTCCTCTTCAACTTCCGATACTTTTTTTTCAAACTCTTTTTGCAATGCCTGATTATGTGACTTCGTTTCTTGGGCTGCCTTTTCCCATGTAAAAAAAGCATTTTGAAACTCGACTTCCGCTTTACCTTCCTTCTTTACCCGAAAAGACGGGATAATTCTATCCAGTATGGAAAGACTTGCTTTGAATGATTCTTTTTGAGGCGGATTACCATTACTTCTAGAAATGGGTGGATTCGGATCCTTGATTTTCTTTAATTCGGAATTTAAAGAGTTACTGGGATTGGGAACTTTAAATTCTCGGTGATCTTTTAAGCTCTCCCAGTTTACGGCATCATCAATCTCTAAGGTGTGAAGCAAGATATTATTTACAGAATCCTGAATAGATTTGGCTTCCAAGGTTCTTTCCTCTGCCAGGTTTAAATTAATTTCCTTTTCTACGGTTGCCTTTTTGCGCTGATCGGTTCTATGCCATTGATCATCCCATTTGACAAATTGCGCTTCAACTTTTTTATCTAGTATATAACTATCCAAATCTTTCAATATCCTATAGGTTCCTAGACCTAAATGCCTGATTTCTGCGATATATCGAGTATCATAGCTCCTAGTGTACTCGGTATACTCATCGATTTCGTGTAATGAAGAAGAATAATTGTAGCTCATATATTAAGGTGTTTCTTAATCTTCAACTTGGTAGTTTCCCCGCTCGGCGTAGTCAAATTATCATTAGGACTGAATGGGATTTGCAATTCCACCCTCATATCCTTACCAATTTTCAATTGGCTTTATTGATTAATTATCATTTAAGATTTTCTTTTTCTCTAATTCATACTCCTCAACACTCAAAACTCCATCATCCAATAGCTTCTTAAGTTTGGCCAATTGGTCATATTTGTCTGTAGTTACAGTCTGACTCTCCTGAGCACAATTTTCAACTTCACAAGATTGAATTGCATTTTCGATGTCCAGTGTATAATTTGTTATATTACCGCCACCCACAATAAAGTAGACACCCTTGTACCTTTTATGATTATATTTGTTTATTTTCTTCACTGTAACGATTAGTCCCGCGTTGGCTGCTCCAAGCCTATTATCTTCTGGATTGGTAGACACTGCCCATCCACCAACGTTAGCATATACAAATTTCCCATTAGTGTCAGACCCTCTACCTAATTTAATCTCGTCACCGATCTTATAAGTAACGCCGTTTGAAGCTGTGTACTCTTCTAGTTTCTCAGCATTTTGACTATATGACATGCTAACTATGAAGCAGCTAATTAAAACTAATGCAATTTTTCTCATATTTTTAATATTTGATTATAAGTAATTTGTACCTAGACTTCTTTCCTCTTTTTCCAGCATGCTGCCAACAGTAGCTGCTTCCTGTAGAAGCTTTTCTGGAACATCGCGAACCTGCCTTGGTGGTGGCGCTGCTTCCTCTACCTCACCCCTCCCTCTTCTCGAGGAGAGGGCGATCGAGCAGTAGTAGACTTAGAGATACTGTTTCAATCGTGACTATCCCCTTCATGAGACGGAGCATTTGGAAGAAATGGAAAATCAAGAAATCGCCGAAATGCTGGAATAATTCGATTAATTAAAGGTTAGCAATTGGGTGATAGTGAGTTGGTTTCTCAAGAAAGGGAAAAATCTGAAACTAAAAAATACCCAGTACTGGGTATTTTTGGGGTGAAAGCAAGAAAGTTACCCACAACCACATCAATCACCCGGTCGGCGGTTCCAACTCCCGAGATCCCCGTGGACTAGCTGCTCCCTATCCGTTAACTTATTTCGCAAAGTCATGGTATAATTTTAGACAGGCGAAACGAGAGATGAATGACCTATTTTTAGTTTGGAGGGAATTTACTAGATTTTCAGAATGGACATATCACAACAAAAAAGTACGTTAAATAAGCAAATTGAAATATTCTCATGGATTGGTGGAATATCAGCAGTTTTTGCTTTACTCCCATTAATTTGGGCAGGATACCAAGTTCTAGGAAATCACGCCTTTTTCAAAGAAAACGAACTTGGAGATTTTATCGGTGGTACATCTGGAACCTTCGCCTCCTTTGCTGGTCTTGCTTTCGTTTACGTCGCCTTCCTCGGCCAACGGCTTCAAATCTTAATGCAACAAGAGGAGCTAGAATCGAATCGCCAAGAAATGGAGTACACTCGAATGGAAATCCAGGGACAAAGAGAACAATTGGAACTTCAGAATAATTATATTAAAAATGAACAGGTCGTAAGCATTCTATTTCGCTTGATCGATTCATTTATTGAAAATCGAAAAAACGTAACTTACCTAGATCATATAAATTATGAGAAAAGATTAAGAGAAGCTTCCAAACATGGGCAAGGCTCTTCAATTCAAGAGATCCAAAAATATCTTCCAGAAAGAGATGTCGTCTATGGAAATGATGCATTTCAAAATATTATAGTGCATCTTAAAGAATGGACTATTGGATTGAATGGCTGGAGAATTGCAGACTTTCCTAACTTTGAAAAAGTAAACGGTTTCAAGTTCATCGTCAAACCCGATAATTTTAAAATTGATAGCCTTACGATTAATCAAGCTGGATTCATAATAAAAGCGATAACGAATGAAGAGTCGTTAGGTTCCTATTTAAGAGGACTTGTTCATTTACTCAATTATATTAAGAATAATAACCTGAGCGAATTTCTTAAGGTTATTGAATCCCAAATGGGAAAATCAGAAAGAGTATATCTATTTTACTGGATTAACACTCAATTATCTGAAGAACTCATTGATTTTCTGAGATCAAATTATTTTTTAAATACAATATCTCCAAAAGATCTTTTACATCCTGATCATAAATCACTATTTATCCAGAAGAATCGAGACGAAAATTTCAGGAGACTTTTAACTACTCCAAAATAAGTTTAAACAAAATATATCTATCCTATCCCAATAATTGAAAAAGTGAAATATAAACTAAATTAATTTCATGACAATATGCAACCCCATTTCCTCTGCAACATTGCAGGTTAATTCCCCCATATTTTTTAAGTAAATTTTTAACTTTCTTTCTTCACCTGTTTCTGATGCTTTTATTGCATTTTTTAATAATTGAAGATCTTCTACTTTTGAGGAGACATCCTGCGCTTCCATTCGTTGATGCAATAATTCAAGTTCCTTTTTTATCTCATGTAATTCTTCTTCTGTTAAAACATTGGAGTAAATCGGAAAATCAATTACCAATTGAACATTCCTAGTTAATTTCAGGTCAATTGAAGTACGGAATTCCTCTTTATGAGATTCTTTGAGTAAATCTTTATAAGAATCACTTGGAAATGCTTTGATATGAACTTTGATTTTTTTATGAGATTCCCGAACCAAAGATTTATCAATATAAGTTATCAATTCAGTCTTAAGAACTTTTCTTTTATTTAAAAGAGTACCTGGATAATATTTGGTTAATTGAGTATCTCCATATGATGTTTCTACACCTTCGGGTAAATCAATATCAGCGAGATCATTATAAAAACGAATTTGGCCTTTTGCGACCTGTTTAGGATTAACGCAAAAACGCACTTCTAATTCATCAATCCTGTCAGTTAATGGCATTTTACTAGCAAAATGATTTTGATTTATATGGATATTCATGGTATGTACATAAACAAAAAAATTCTCAATATTGAAATTTGTCAAGGCAGTTAGATTTATTGCTTTAGCTCTAAGGTAGTTAAATTTCAAAGGATCAAGAACTTGTTTAAATTGAACTTTAATCCCAAAGTATCTTTCGAGATTTGTCATTTTTTTCTTAATTTAGATATATATAACTAATTAAATATTTACTGAGGTAACTATTTAGGATCATACTATTGAGTAGATCGATAGTTTGTTGGCTGACACCATTCTTGTGATCAGATTATGAAAAACAGTTTGCTTGGACTGCGATCTGTTGATTCGATACGAATATTCGTTTAAGTAGCGTTCTATGTGCTTTTTGCTTACCCAGGAGTAGGTAGTTCTGATCCAGGATTTTACTTGATGGATCAGGTTGTGTAAAGCGATGAAATTAAGCCCAAATTTGCTGGGTATTTGACGGATCGAATATTCTTTCCCAATTGGGCCATAGCCTTTTCTTTCATCGGTAGTGACCTGGGCATCTTTGGAAACATGCCTTTCGAAGAGAGGCCGTAATGATTTGGCCGAAAAATCCTGGATCTGTAGGGCGTAAAACCGCTTCACTTTACCCGAATCAGTCAATTCGGCTGCGCAAACGACTTTTTTCTTTTTGCCTCCATACCCTCTTCCTACGTGGCCTGTTTCCTTGCCTCCCAGAACAAACTCATCCACATGCACGGTGCCGGTGAGGGGTTGAGATTCACTGGATTTCATGGCCTCACGCACTTTGTGCATGAACATTCTGGCTGTTTGCGGCCGGACAGCGTAGCGTCTGGACACCTGGAGGGCAGAGAGGCTTTTGGTGGTAGTGGCCATTTCAAAGCAGATGTGAAAAGCCTTCAACAGACCAAATTTCACTTTGTGGAACAAGGTGTCTGCGCCGGAGCTTTCCGTATCACTACACTTGTTGCAGGTTCTCGAGTAGTCTTTGCGGATCTGGCTTCCCTTGTGACCACACTTCCTGCAAATAAATCCCTGGTTCCACTTCAATTCACTGAGGTACTTTTTACAATCTTCTTCAGTTTTGAAGCGTTGAGTAAACTCTATGATGCTTTGTCCTTTAAAAATGTCCATTTCCTTAAGCTGATGCAGGTTAAAGATATGAATTTAAATGGTCACCTCAGAATATTTATATAAATTTTAGTAATCCAACTTAGTCATTGAGTGCAAATCCCCTTGCCATATAAACTATCAAGCTGTCTATAAAAACAGAATTTTACCCAAAATTTTTCTCCCTCCTCCCGGTTTGCACACCAAGCAGACGGTAAGGCCGCGATCCCTGGCTTCAGCAAGCGTTGCTTCCCATCCTGTCTACGCATAGCGGAAGGTAGTCCGGTGGCATTTGGCACCGGTCTTGGTGACAAATACCTTACTCTCCGACTGCGCCGAAGCGGAGACAAATGCAAAGAGAAGAACCGAAATCAGAAAAACCCGGAATGCAGGGATCATCGGGAGATAAACGGGTTGCAAAGCGGTGGTAGTGAGTTGGTAGGGCTAAGAAAGGGAAAAACTAAGGGATAAAAAATACCCAGTACTGGGTATTTTTGGGGTGAAAGTGAAAAAAGCGAGGGGAGTGTAATACGGCACTTGACCAAATGCAAGTATAGTGACATAGAAATACTGCTAATTCTTTGAAAATTAATCAGATGTAATGGTGTGATGTAAAAGATTTTTGCTGTATTTTTCATCTTAGCATATTGATATGGCGCTACCAAAACAAGATTTCATTAATGAGATAAGAAATGTTAAGTATACCGCAATGCGGGGAGAGGATTACTATTGCCTGAAAAAAATGTCAGGACAGCAGAGGGTTATTGCTTTTTTCGAGTTTCATGCCAATAAACTATACGTACGTGATTATGACGATAAGGGCTATTATCCGAGTTTTCATTTTAAGCCATACCGGCCAACTCCAAAATGGGTTAAGGTACTCGTCAAGTCTTTAGGGTTTTCAATGTTATTAACAATAATTCTAGAAAATTTATATTCCTATGGCTATTTCGGCGCTGATAAAATTTGGTTTTTGAGTTTTATTTTATTTTTCGCTATGGGAAACGTCTATGTATATTTTATTCGTAAAAACAAGCCTAAGAAGCCTCCCCGCTATGCAGACCCAGTGAGGATGGAAAAGTACCGAATGAGATATAAAGAGTTAACAGGTAGGGATTATGAAGGCGATTGAAACGGACTTATCCCCTGTTCCGCAAGTGACAGGCAACCGTATCGGTTTTTAATAATATGATCCGTTAATGGGGATATCCAGAATATCGCCCGCCGCTTTTAAATTTTCGGTTGTTTTTATATCCATTAAGCTAGGCTTCAAGCCTCCCTTCTTGGAGTAGTCAAATTATCGTTTGGACTGAGAGAAGTTTTTAACTTCACTCGAATATCCAAACCAATTTTTAATTGGCCTGTTTACCTCACCCCAGCCCTCTCCTAAAAGAGAGGGAGCTTGAGCAGTGGTGGATTTGGAGATACTGATCCCTTTTCTGCGTAGAGCGGCCGTAGTGAGTTATTTTTTCATTCATCAAAATATTTGATTGCTTTAACCAACTGATCAATTTGAGTTTGTTCACCCTTTGCAGCCGCTTGATGTAATAACCCTGATAAAACAGCATTTCTCGTTGATTCAGGAATCACACATGGACTTAGAATTCCTCGTGACTGAGGGTAATTTTCCCAATGGACACCAAGTGTTTTTTCACCTTGAGTTGATTGGTTTTTATGATTATATCTACCTGTTATCAATACTAAACCATCATCGACATGAATTTCATTTATATCACTCCAAAAAGAAATCATTTTCATATTGCTAGGGTTATTTTATATGTTATCATTTCGCTTAGTCTGAAATTATAAAGAGCTGTTTATCATTACTTTGAATCCAAAATAGTCACTTATTCCCCGTCCGGGAGTAGTCTACCTCACCCCAACCCCTCTCCACATGGAGAGGGAGCTTGAGCAGTGTTAGACTTGAAGATCCTGGTCTATTCCTGACTGTACCATTAATGAGAAGGAGCACTGAATAAAAGGGAAATCATGAAATCGCCGAAATGCTGGAATAATTCGATTAATTAACGGTTGGCAATTAGGTGATAGTGAGTTGGTTTCTCAAGAAAGCAAAAATTCGGAACTAAAAAATACCCAGTACTGGGTATTTTTATGTCTGATCTACAAAAAGTTATTCACAATTGGCTTTATCGCCCCCTTTCTGTCTGAGTAAAGATATCTTACGCAACCAACCAAGATGAATAGGTAAGGTCAGTTGGGATTCTCGATCCTCTTCCTTTTTATTCTCATCGGCTCGGAGTCCCGGTCGGGGACGTTGAACATTCTGTCATAGAGCAGTTGGTAATCGTGGAGCTGGCCGCAAACGTGGTAGATGATGTCTTCCGGCCCACGGTTTTCTTTCTTAAGGATACCACGCTCCATAAAGTGCGCCAGCATAAAATGCGCCTTTTCCCAGTTGTGGTCGTTCAACTTGATGATCTCCATAAATGTGTAAAAAGTGCGCACCATGGCAGAAAAATATAGTGTGAGAAAGGAAGGTGAACTAAGGTAAGAATTCTCAACTAAATATCAATTCTCCTTTAATCTGAAAAATAAATCCTGAACGTTGATCTCCATTGACCATACCGTCAACGTAAACTTCCGTGAAATACAATCTTTGTCTTTTGTTGGAAAATCAATTATGTTAATAAAAATTTCTGTGCCATTCCTATGTCGTTGATTATAATTCCCACTTACTTCGGTGAAGTTACTTTCCCAGTTCCGGAAGATTATCCCGTTCCACCCATTGGGGGTGACTTTTATTTTCATTTTGAATCTGCAATCAAAGACCCAGGGGAATGGGAAGCGGTAAGATCCATGATCGAAAACGATGTCCTGACGGTGGATAGAATAGAAGTTGATGCGGTTTACTTACGCGAAGGACGAAGGCCGGAGTTGGTTGACACAGCACCAGAAGAATACTATCTTACCTATCTGGAGTATTGGAAGAAAAATCCTGCGACAAAACCTCCGGATTTCTGATGTGTTTCTACTTTTTCTCCGATGGTCAATGGCTGGCCGAGCTTTCAACCGATGAGCTGTACGGCCCCTGGGTCAAGCAACTGGATGCCTTTGAAGGGCAGCATTACAATGTTGGATTTGCACATCCCAAACTGAACATCCTGACGAACGACTTTGAAAATCCCATTGCCCAGATGGAATGGGGGCTTTTGCCCCACTGGGCCAAGGACAAATCGTTCCAGAAAAATACACTCAATGCCAGGCTCGAAACGCTGGAGGAAAAGCCCAGCTTCCGCTCTTACGTAAATAAGCGCTGCCTAATCCCGGCAGAAAGCTTCGTGGAATGGCAGTGGCTTGACCCCAAAGGGAAGACTAAGCAGAAATATAGAATTAGGGAAAAAGGAGAAAGCTGGCTTTCCTTTGCAGGATTATACAGCAGTTGGACTGATAAAGCTACGGGAGAGATCATCCCAACCTTCACCATTATCACCCGTGAAGCAGAAGGGATCATGCGGGAAATTCACAACACCAAACTGCGTATGCCGATGATCGTATCGAAACAGGAACGCGATCTCTGGCTTGCCGGAGAAATAGATGTGGCGACTCCACCAGAACTGGAAGCCGAAAAGGCTGAATAACCTTCCTCACAGCATAATCCTGATCACCTCATCCAGATTGGTGGAATACCGGGGCGACAGACGTTCCTGTTTCATCTTCCATACTTTTCCGGGATCTTGAGAGGCCAAACGGACTTTTTTCCCATAGAGCAGATTCAACCTATCCAAAGTCTTCATGAGCGGCACCTGCCGCGGATCCCGGTTTTTAAAAAGATTGAGTTGCGGTTCCAGCTCGGAGGTGAACTTCTCGACGATCACCCCCGCCTTTTTGTAGTGATAACCCGCACGGAATATCCGCTTCAGGGCTTCCACCGCAAACTTGGAAAGCTCCATCCCCGAGTTGGTAGGGAAAGGCAAGTCCACGCTGATCTTCTTGCCATATTGGGGGAGATCAGGCCGATGGCCATTGGTATAGACAAAGACCGACAGCGAGCTGCAATTGCTGCCTTGGCTTCTCAGCTTTTCTCCGCAGGTAAAGGCAAAGGTGGACACCCGCTCACGGATCTGCTCCAGCTCGGTGTAGTTAGCGTCAAAGGATCGGGTCACTGCAATAGCCTTTTTGGAGGCCACACTTTCCAGACCCAACACGGAGACACCCTGCAAGTCCCGCTTCAGGCGAAGTCCAACTATCGATAGATGCTGTTTTACCCAGTCGTCCTTCAGGCGGGTGAAGTCCAAGGCGGTCTTCACCCCGAGCTTTTCCAGGCGCTTGGCATGCTGGCGACCAATACCCCACACGTCCCCGATGTCCAGCCACCTCAATGCCTTGATGCGTTTTTCCTCGCTGTCCATGGCGTAGACGTTGGCTGTATGTTCGGGGTATTTCTTGGCTATGCGGTTGGCGACTTTTGCCAGGGCTTTCGTCGGAGCAAAACCCACTGTGATGGGTATCCCGGTCCAGCGGAAGACCTTCCCGCGGATTTCGGCACCCAAGCGGAGCAAGTCTTCCGATTTCAGCCCGTCCATCTTCAGGAAGGCCTCGTCGATTGAGTAAATCTCCATTTCGCTGGCGTAGTATTCCAGGATAGACATGACCCGCCTGCTCATGTCCCCATATAGCGTGAAATTTGCCGAAAAGACCTGCACCGAGTTTTGGTTAAAAAGTTTCTGATACTGAAATGCAGGTGCTCCCATGGGGATACCTACCTCCTTTGCTTCATTGGAGCGGGCGATAACGCAGCCGTCGTTATTGCTAAGGACGACCACCGGCTTGCCATTCAGCTCCGGGCGGAAAACCCGCTCGCAGGAAGCATAGAAGTTGTTGCAGTCTACCAAGGCATACATGGGATGCGGGTGTTAGAATGATTTAATCACGTAGGTAACGATACCCCAGACCAAAAACTGGTTGTCGGGCTTGACTTGTATGGGTGGGTAAGCTTCGTTCTCCGGCATCAGCCATAGCTCCGCCCCGCTCTTCTTGATCCGTTTGGCTGTAAACTCCCCATCCAAAAACACCACAGCAATCTTGTTGTTGACTGGCGGCGCGCTTCGATCAATGACCATCAGATCTCCGTTCTCGATACCGGCATTTTTCAGAGAATGTCCCTTAACCCTTCCAAAGAAGGTCGCAGAGGGATTTCTGATCAGATGTTTGTTGAGGTCAATCTTCAAATCCTCAAAATCCAGGGCCGGAGAAGGAAATCCCGCGCTGATACCGTTGGAGAAGTAGGGGATTTCTAGAGCAGGGCCAACGGTAGCGCAGAAAAGTTCAAGCGTCTGTTCCGGATTTGGGTGGAGTTCCATGAGATTGGAGATTGGTACCCCACAAAGCTATCTGAAAATGTACGGAAGTAAATGGGTGCGGACGGAAAATGTCAATATAATAAACGACGGAATGTTTGTTTAATAAACATTTTAATACTGATTAAAGGAGTAGGTTATCTGAGCTTGATAACTCAATCCATAAACGGATTGCAATGCGGTGGTAGTGAGTTGGTAGGGCCAAGAAAGGGGAATTAGTTTGGATATGCTACCTAGCAAGCGCTCCTCCCTACTGTGCTACACTTACCACCGTAGTGTCGCCAGTCTGCGATAATTCAAGGTCGCGGCACCTCATCATGTCAGCTGCCCATTTAGTTCCCTCCTCCATTCAGCAAAACTATCCCTCGCAGTAGCATCATTTTTCTTGTGAAAAATTCTTCTAAAAACTAAGTCATTATCTTGAAGGTTGCGCTTGTAGGTCTCTACGTAGCTATTTCTGCCGTCCGTCCGCACATTGTTCAAAATGCCCTCAATTCTTTTGAACTGCTGCTCCACATCTTGCTTTCCATTCCCGATGCTCCAAACATAAGTCGCGTGGGAATTGAGCAACTCCCAAACAAAATGATTATTCTCTTCACCTTCAATCAAAAATAGAAAGCCAAAGTTGGGTTTTAGTGTATAGCGAAGTCTATAATTCTCGCTATGCTTTTTATCTGCTAAGTAGGTCAGTTGTTCTTTATTTCGAATACCCTCTTTCTTTAATAAAGAATCGAATACATCATTTTCTGACTGATTAAAAATATTGCCGTTAACGTCACTATCTCCAAGTTGATCAAAGATCTCTTGCAATGTAAACAGAGATTTCTCTGAGGTACTTTCACCCGACACTCTAGCAAGCGAAGCCGTTCGCTGATCCTTTACACTTTCAATAAGGTCAGGAGTAATTTGCTCGATTTGGCTTGATTTAGCAAATATTTCAGTAACCTCATTATTAGCAAAGGTGATTGAAGCCAAGACATAAATCCTTTTTGATCCCAATTTTTTAGCAAACCAAGATTTAACATTGTCAAACTCTGCCAAAATGTGTTCATTAGGAATTTTCAAGTCAAGATCTCTATCAATTTTTTCTATATGCTTCGTGAAAGTAACATACCCCCTTACAAAACGAGTATCATCGAAATCAATCCAAAACTCTTCTGTAATTACGATAGCTGTTGGCTTTTGCTCCACCTCGCGGTTGCTTGTGAAAGACTGAATGTCCTTAACCGAACTACGGCTAGTAGCCCCGTTCGCCTCTCTTTTTGAGGAATGATGAGCATCTACACCCAACAAACTCTCTTTCAGACGGCTTTTTTGATAGTACATCAACAATGGCTCAAGTTCTTGCCAATTAAATTTCTCAAACACCAACTTGTCAATAAGGAACTGCTGCCTTTGACTTTCGAAGTCCGCTAAGGCGTTCGTTCGATACTCTTTGACAATCACACGTAGACTTCTATCGCTAAGGAGATAATCAAGTTGCTCTACTTTCCAGTAAATGTCTCCATCTGACCGAAAGGCCATATGTTCGTAGGGGATATTTGTATTTTGGATAGCAACAAAATGCTCCGGATTTAGGAAAACCTTGTCGTTAAAAACTTTCAAAACCATCATTTTCTTGCTCATTTGATTTGCCCCTGAAGTTTTCTCTTGCCAAAATATTTAAAGATATCGGTCGTAGCGTTTCTCTGTTTTAATAACACAGACCTCCGACTGTGCAGAAGCGGAAAAAAAAGCGAGAAATATCACTAATAATCGGAATGCAGGGATCATCAGGTGGAAAAACGGGTTGCAAGGCGGTGGTAGTAAAGTTGGCCTAAGCAAGGACGAGAAAGCAAAAGACAAAAAAAATACCCTGTATTGGGTATTTTTGAAAAAACCTCACCCCAACCCTCTCCTAGTGGAGAGGGAGCCTGAGCAGTGTCGGAATGAAAATCTATATCCCATTTAGAATGGAGGAATTTCCGACTAACGGAAATTTAGGTGAGGACCAGAATTTAGTGCCCTCTTCCCGATATCGCTGCGCTCATCGGGACGGGCTCTCAATGAGAGGGTCAGGGTGAGGTGCTTACGGGAGCAATGCCTTTATTCTCTCCAACACTTTCTCTAGCTCATTCAGAACTTCCTCATTTTTGAATCTCAGAATCTGGATACTGAATTCTTGAATCACTTGGTCTCTACTCCTGTCGTGTTCTTGTTGGCCGATCCCATCATGCACTTCCCCATCGAGTTCGATCACTAACAATAGCTCATGGCAGTAAAAATCGGCGATATAGCAAGAGATTGGGTGTTGGCGGCGAAACTTGTATCCACCCAATTGTCTGTTTTTGAGAACTTCCCAGAGTAGCCGTTCTGCGGGTGTAAGAACCTGTCTCAACTCCCTTGCCCTTTGGTGAGTGATGGATGATGCTCCGTAGAAAAGGTTACCGGAATAAGTCATGGTCTAGGAAGTGGCAAAAAATCTGTTGTCAAATAATTTGACAATGAATCTATTGCTAAATGATACCCTGGACTCGGTATAAGTTTTTTCCTGCGACTTAAGAAGTCCTTAGGAAGATGGAGAATGAGCGACTTGGAACTCAAGTATTGTCATCAAAAGTGTCCCCGCCAGCCCATTCTAAACCCTGGGCGAGGGTAAACTCTTTCTCCGCTCCATCCTTCTTAAAAAAGCTACCCATATTCCGATGAACATATTTCCCATTTTCAAAAATAACCTCAGCCAAGGACCAGGGTTTTACGGCTCGGCTGTTACTGCTTTTACCCAGCACCCACAAGATGTCTTTATCTCGTGAAACGGCATAAGCCTCTACAATCGAATCCGTATATCGGTTGCGTGAAAACACCTCGCCGATCTTTAGGTTGACGGCGTATTTCTCTATCGGAATGTGCCCCTCGGCTTGGGGACAAAGTGGAAATACCGAGGGTGTCTTCCAATTTGCTTGAATTACATTTGGAGTCAGCGAGGCTACAACTGCTTCGCTATGATTTGGAATGGATTCTTGGCTTTTTCCAAATACCCATTCACCCAGGGTATTGCTTTTGGAAGAAGCTTTGGGCTCGCTCTTTCTTGCCCAATTGCTTAGCCGTTGCCACGAAGTCTTGGCCTCTTCGGGTGTTACCGTTCTCATCCAGCCAAATTTTGGGTCTTTATCCAAGTATTCCTTCAGAATGGCAGGATTCGCAATAAATGCTTCCATACTACCACAATAGAAAACAATCTTCTTACGGGTAATGGGGTTGCTCAATTTGTTGTCAAGCTTGCTTACCCATCGGAGATTCTCTGGCCGATTGTTTCGGCGATTGGTATCCAAATGGTCTACCACGTTTTGCTCCGGCGATGGAGGCTCACCCAAAAAGGCATCAGCCACAATCCGGTGAACCACTTCGGATGCCATCAGCAAATACCCATTGTTGTTTGCCTTTCCGAAAGTCCACTCGTTATCCAATCTACGGAGCAGTCTGTTTTCACGGGTATGCCTGTATACCGCCCCATTGTCACGAACAGAGTAACGCTCCCCCTGATAAATACAGTCCATTTGTCGCTCAAAATCATTTACATCGACAGGCATTTTACTTTGCGATTTAAGTGAATCACCCAAAAACAGCTCTAATAACAACCATACTCCATTTCTTCAAAATACCTCCGGCCATGAGGTGGGACTTGCAATTCCAAACTCCCTGCCCAATGGGATTTAGACAGGGGAATGTACTCCTTTAACAACTTAATATTGAAGAGAATGACAGTCACACTTCTATTTCCCCGGCTTATGCTGGTGAGGTTTCAATGACGGCGTATTGCCGGGAGTTTCTTTGTTGTCCCTTTGTCTTCTGTCGGGTTGGCCGGTAGTCTTAGCAATTCTTTTTGGCCCTGGTTTGATTCCGTTTCTAGTTTTCATAATTGTTTGGTTTTGGTAAAAATTACTTATCCAATATAGAAGACCTTAAGCCAATTGAAAAACTGATTCGCAAAGCAAGTCCCTTAATATCAGACAATAACTGTCTGACATTCTACCCTCCATACTGCAATGTCACCAAACGGCCTCCCAAGCGTTTGAAAGAAAGATTAAGGCCCACATAAACCAAACGAGTTAAAGCTGTCAGGTGGGATTCTCTATCCTCTTCCTTTTTATTCTCATCGGCGCGAAGTTCCGATCCGGGACTTGGAACATTCTGTCATAGAGCAGTTGGTAATCATGGAGCTGGCCACAAACGTGGAAGATGATATTCTCCGGTCCACGGTTTCCTTTCTTTAAGATGCCAAGTTCCATAAAGTACACCAACATAAATGCGCCTTTTCCCAGTTGTGGTCGTTCAACTTGATAATTTCCATAAAAGTGTAAAAAGTGCGCACCATGGCGAAAAAACATAGTGTGAGACAGGAAGGTGAGCTAAAGCCGATAGTCTTTGGAAATTCATTCTTCGCCTGAATCAGAGGCTTCGATTATGGCTTTTTGATAATCCAGTATTTTTTGGAATTCTTTGAAGTGTATTTCTCTGTTCTGCTTGTAGGTCTCAGGACTAACAGTATAATCGAAACATATCCGATCTCTTAGCCTCCTAAGATCAAACAAAAAAATGTCATAGCTTTTTGATTTGTCTTTAAATGAGAATAGGCCTTCGATTGCAGCGGCAAAAGTCACAAATGTACTCAGCAATAATACCAAGTTGTTCGGATTGAAACTTTTATCCGAACTTCCGATGTCCCATCCTGTTAAAACAGTAATTGAAGCCCCTGCAATAAAGACGATTACCCTAGCCGCTTTGTGAAAGAATAGATATCTGGATTTCTTTGACTTAATGCTATCGATCCTTGATTCAAGCTCTTGATAGAAAAGATCGATTTCCTTTAATTCATTTATTTTCATGACAGTTGAGATGATATATAAAACTTGTTGGTCACTTAACTAACCCTCGATCGGCTTAGTCAAATTATCGTTTAGACTAGGTGGGATTTGCAATTCCACCCTTGAATTCAAATCAATTTGCAATTCTTTACCTCACCCCTGCCACTCCTGAAAGAGAAGGCGATGAAGCGGTAGCAAAATTGAAAATTTTGATCCACATAGGACTTCTATAGTCTTGAAAAGGAGCATTTTGAAGAAATGGAAATAAAGAGATAGCCGAAATGCTGGAATAATTCGATCAATTAAAGGGTAGCTATTTGGGTAATAGCGAGTTGGTTCCTCAAGAAAGGGAAAAGCCTGAAACTAAAAAATACCCTGTACTGGGTATTTTTTGACCTGCCTGAAAATAATTAATTGCCTTTCAGGGAAAGAGCCCGGTGCCTTACCGAGCTCTTCCTGTCAATTTTAACGCAAGGAGTATCAAACCCTAAACAAACTCACCTAATCTCATAAACTCCACCTTGATAAACCTGCGTCTTAACTACCAATTTACCCTTCTCCGAATCGTAGTGGTAGCCTTCGCCCTCCACTAATGTTTGGCCGTCAAGAGAAACCACCGACGGTGCTGAATCCATCGCAATTCTCAGCACATGAGGCACCTTTTTACCGGTCAATTTCACCCGCAGTTCAGCATCGCTTTTTTCATATGAAAAAACGGTACTTTCTGCTTTTTCGCGATTCACTTCAAATGAATGGCTCTCCAAATCCGGGTAGATCAACAGGGTCAAAAAGCCCTTATCCTCTTCGCTTCCGACGCCCGTATAGCTTCGCTCAATGTTCATCGGGATGATGGCTCCTGCTTTGATATACACCGGGAATTTGTCCAGCGCATAGTCCGCTTTTACCGTGACTTTTCCCTCGATGAGCTTTTGGTCATCAAACCAATAGCGCCACTTTCCCGCAGGAAGAGAGACTTCCCAGTCCAGCTGATCTCGGAAGATCGGAGCTACCAAGAGTTCCTCTCCGAAGTAGTACTGATGCTCACCCTGATCAATTGGATTTTGCAAAAGCGCCCCTCCCTCGTGACCTGTCACCACATAGTGATACATGTAGGGAATCAGCTCCGTGTGAAGCCAGGAGTATTCCCGGATGATCTCCAGCTCTTCGGGCGTCCGTAGCCAAAGTCGCCTTTCACCATGTCCTCCATTCATAAACAGCCCACAAAACGCGGAGAACTGAGCCCAGCGGATGTACAGCCTGGGAGGAATTTCTTTTCCGGAAAAACCCGCCACATCCGAGCCGATCACATTGTAGCCGAGACGGCCACTTTCGAGGATGCTGTTGATGGCCGATTCAAATCCCTCGATTCCTTCTATGGCGATATCGACTCCGTCTTCTCCATGCTCAGCAATCAGCTCCTGACTCACCCATTTATGCTCCTGATCGCCTACCCAGTTGACCGGCGAGGCATCGATAGGCGCAAATCCCTCCGGGTGAAAGCCTCTGTCGATCGCTCGCGCCAGGGTAGTAAACTCCGGATTTTTGCTCAAGCCATAGGCCAGCTCATCCCGGTAATAATGGTCCATGTACGTCCGTGTCGTCATCCATCCCCCCGCAGATTTCACATAGAAAAAGGGAAGCCCGGAGATCCAGGTTGCGTTGTAAGTGGCCGCGCCATCCAGCTTCCAGCCGTCAATGCCAAGAGCATAGACTTTGTCCTGCTTGCCTCTCCACCACTTCATCGCTTCGGGATTGGAGTAGTCAATGGCCCCCCCCTTGCCTTTCCACCAGCTGATCACGTTCCCACCGCCGGTGAGGTAGCCTTTGGATTTGGCTTCTTCCAAATACTCCGGGCTATCCTTCAGCGCCAGACCTTTGTTGACGCTGTTCACATAGGACGTCATCCAAAGCACGATCCTGTAGCCTGCATCTTGCTTTTTCGCAAACCATTCTTTGTAGTTGGGATAGAGTGTCGTATCGACATCGAAATCATTGTATCGATAGCTCCAGGGGCTGTCTAAGATCACCGTCCTCACCGGGATGTCGTGCTCTGCGTAGCCTGCCAGAAGCTCATCCACGAAGGCTGCCGTGTTCACATCGTCTTCCCAAAGCCAAGGTTCGAGCGCCCAGGCCGGAGTCAAGGGAGGATTGCCATGTCGCTGCGCATTGAAGGGGATTCCCCAAAAAGGAAATAGAAACAGGCCGTAGGCCAAACTGGCTAAGACGACCAAGATCGAGGAAAGGATCCAGGCCAGTTTTTTCCAGCGACTACTATTTGACACACTCATCAGTGATTTATTTTGGAGTGACTAGTATAGATAAATCGGATTGGTAAAAATCCAGTTGACCCATTCATCATTCAGCCAGAGATCAGCCTCGATGCGGTAGTTGCCTTTTTGATTTTCGGGAGAAAAATCAAATTCATAGCTGCTTTCCCTCGTCTCCAGAAGCAGCTCACCATCATGGATCAGCCGATAACGCGCCGGAAAAGGCGAAAGCACTTTCAGCTGATTTGCTACTTGGACAGCAAGAGAATCGCCAAGGATTCCAGCCAGTTCCGACTTTTCATTTAGTGCGAAATACTGGAACCCTTCCGCTTTGGCAAGTCCCTCGAAAGCGACAAATGCATTGCCTTTTTCAATGCCTTCCTTGATTTTCCGGGAGGAAAACTCGGAAGCGAACACCGTATTATTCACAAAGTTGAAGGAATGGAAATAGGTATCGAGCTCCATTTTGAATGCCCAGCCGTTTTCATCCGGCTCCTCTAGCAGGATTTTTTCCAAAAACCCAGGTTCACGAATACTGATAGTTTTGGCATTGTTTCCCACCCATTCGACTTCGCCGTTTTCCAGATAACGGGCCCTGATGTTTTGGTTGTTGTGCGCATCGACTGAGCCTACGCCCGTGACTTTTCGATTTTGATTGATCCGATCCCAGTTGGCGAGGATCGCTGATTGCCTGTCGTAGAGCTCCCGATAGCTCCAGTGGCGATACTTGTCGCCGTTGACGAGGTGATTGATCAGGAAAGGAAGAATCCCGTCTTCGTCCAACAGGTCGGTATGGATATTATAAATCTCCATGGCCTGATAGTCCAGATTGTCCCAATCGTGGTCTTTCTCCGTGTGGACGTAGGTGACCAAGCCACCCTGGGCCACGACCTGATAAATCAGCGAGTCCTCGGCGATACTCAAATGCAATATGCCTTCCCGCAAAGGCGTGATCATCATTCCTCCACCATAACTACCGCTGGTCTCCGTGCCCGCTTCGAAAATCACTCCCTCAAATTCGCCATGAAAGGATCTGGGAAACGTATCCAGTTTGTCATGGGCATGATCGGCAAAAAATATAAAGTCCAATTCGGCTTGCTTCGCACCGGCAAGGATCTCTTTCAAAGTCCCCCGGCTGTCGTGCGACCAGAAGGAATGCGCATGCGTCACGCCGGTGTATCCTGTGAATGGAATCACTTCTAAAGGCTTTCGGTAAGCATCCCAAATCTCCTGCCTGCCTTGCTCCAACCTGGGATAGACCACCCATTTATTGTACATCGGCTTTGCAAACAGGTAGCCTAGTAGCAGCAGCAAACCAACAAATGTGAATGCAAAAACAACTTTAAAAACCCGCTTGATCATCACTGTTTAATTAGCCCTAGCTTGTTTGTCATCTTGAGAAAGGAATCAGCACTGACTCAATTTCCGCCTTTTGGCGCGAACCCTTCCGCCGCAGGAGATTTATCTATCAAGTCCAAAGAATGTTCCACCAAGGCCGGGCCGGTCTTTTCACCCAAACTGGTACGGCTTACATAGTCGTAGCGCTTGAAGCTGTTGAAATCTTCTTTGGTCAATATATAGCCAAATGCATCATTGGTCAGGCCGAAAAGAAAAGCCTGATCTGTTTTCATCTTTCGCTTGAGGTAGAAGCCGATATTTGGCAATGCTTCGCCAGGGATTGTGAGGATCTGGGCAGTGCCCACGTTGACCAAGTTCATCTGGGTCGTGACCTTGTTGCCGTCGACGACCTTGTATCGGTGGGGAGAGTTTTGGAGGATGTATTGCATGATCGGCGAATCCACCACAAATTCTGCCGAGGTCACGGTATTGTGGATGATTGGATTGGTCTGCGCTTTTGCAGTGCTGATGATCTCCAGGGCTTGGTCCGCCAGCAGGTAACCGATCCTCCTGCACTCCTCGTAGTCGCTGGCTTCCTTTCCCTCGGACACGCGGTTATCCGCGGTCACCATACCGCCCTGAGCACCGTTCATGAAGATCGCGACACCGCCGACAGCGGATTCAATTCGATCATACAGCGGTCCACAGAGATCCGGTGAAGTGATCCCCCGACCGGCTCCGATGACTTCAGGATGCACAGCATAGTTGACCAAAGTAGCGATTACCTTGCCTTTGTTTTTCCCGGAAGTCCCCATCGCCTGGATCACTCCACATCGTGGATCATAGAGGTCAGGCGCGTAATAGTTGTAAGCAATCTTGCCTTTGGCCTCGCCTACGGCAGTTTTCAGCTCGGCAGATTCCAGATTGGCCACGGCCTCGTTGACCGCGTCGGCGATCTGCTGCACACACCAGTTGAGGTAGTCCATGTCAGCGTTGATTTCTCCTTTTTCATTGGGAAAACCGTAGGCATCAGGACCACTGTGGGTGTGGGTGGACCCGATCAGGATATTTTCCGCAGGGATACCTTGAATCAAAGCTCGGGATTGGTCGCCCAAAGCTGCCGGCCAGCCTAGGTTGTCGATGCCCACGAATGCCACCCGGGTGCCGTTGTTTTCGAGCACCATAGCGCGAACCCAGAGATCACCCTGCTTTTCGGTAGAGTGCCCCGGCGTACCCATTCCCCCGGAGACGGGAAGCAAAGGATCAGGAGTCAGTATGCGCTTGGCAGCGCCGACTTTCAACGTTCCCTGCGCCTGCACGGCCAGAGGAAGGCTTACTATAAAAAAGACCAAAGCAAAGCCCAGCCAATGCCAAATATTTTGATTTTTTGATTTGAAGGTCATGATTTATAAAAGTGGTTTGGGTGGAATCAGTCTTGGATCCAATTGGAAAGAACCCCTGACTATTGAACTACTTAAGATTTCAGGAAATGGGCCACTGTGATTCTCCAACCAATCGGACAATTTGACAAATGACAAAAAATCAAAACTCATTTGATTCATTTTGGCCTTACAAAAGACCCCGCTATTACAAACCAAAAAAGGAGACTTTCGCCTCCTTTCCAATTATATACTCAATTTCAGTTAATCTTCCAAGGAAATAGTTGGTTCCGTTGGCAATACGCCGGAAGCTGATTTGATCTTCAGTTCCAGTTCGTCCATCAGTTCCGGATTGTCCAGCAGGAGATTCTTAACCGTATCTCTGCCCTGTCCGAGCTTTTCTCCGTTGTAGGAGAACCAAGACCCGGCCTTTTTGATGATCTCCAACTCCACGCCAAGGTCAATGATCTCTCCGACTTTGGAGATGCCTTTGCCATACATGATGTCAAATTCCACCACTTTGAACGGCGGCGCTACTTTGTTTTTCACCACTTTCACACGGGTACGGTTACCCAGGATATTGTCCGCGCCTTCTTTGATCTGTCCGACACGACGGATATCCAGACGGACCGACGCATAGAATTTCAGGGCATTACCACCCGTTGTAGTTTCGGGATTACCAAACATCACGCCGATCTTTTCGCGAAGCTGGTTGATAAAGATACAGGCACAGCCGGTCTTGTTGATCGCTCCGGTGAGCTTTCGGAGCGCCTGAGACATCAGTCTTGCCTGAAGCCCCATCTTGCTTTCGCCCATCTCGCCTTCCAGTTCTCCCTTTGGTACCAAAGCGGCCACGGAGTCTATCACGATAATGTCGATCGCACCGGATCTGATCAGGTGCTCGGCGATTTCCAAAGCTTGCTCCCCGTTGTCCGGCTGAGAGATCAGCAGGTTTTCGGTATCGATCCCCAGCTTCTCGGCATAGTGTTTGTCAAAGGCATGTTCAGCATCAATAAACGCAGCCAATCCGCCTGCTTTCTGCGCTTCAGCGATGCAGTGCATGGTCAGGGTCGTCTTACCAGAAGACTCCGGCCCGTAGATCTCGATGACTCGACCGCGCGGGATTCCGCCGATTCCCAGGGCCATGTCCAGGCCCAGCGAACCCGTGGAAATTGTAGGAATATCCTGCACTTTATTATCGCTAAGCTTCATTACGGTACCTTTTCCGTAAGTTTTTTCCAGCTTATCGATTGTTAGCTGCAAAGCTTTCAGTTTTTCTGCGTTATTACTCATGATTTTAAAATTGTAGAAGATTCAAATGTCGGTGAAAGTAACGAAAGATGAAGGCATAACCAAGATGGCTAGTCCCATTGTTTGGGGAAGCCAAATTCGTATTTTTAATCAATCAAAAGAGTTTTTTTCACGTAATACCTTTCAGAAAACCGCAAAATTGTCAGGTATTGTCAAGTATCAAATGAAAATTGCTTTCAGGGCCCTGCTTCTACTGTTTGCCGCCACTTCCTTTGCCTGGGGTCAGACCGATTCGAAAAATTCTGCCTTTACATTTGGGGAGGAGTTACAATTTGAGGTTTCCTACGGATGGCTCAACTTGGCTGACGCCAAACTCCAAATCAACCGCCGCCCAGTCCAGGAACAATCCCGGCCCCATTATAAGATCGACGCATACGGGAAGACCAAAGGCGCTGCTACCATATTTGGCAAAGTCAACGACAACTGGGGTACCCATGTAGATACCAGCACGCTCTTACCCTCTCTTTCTTACCGCTTGATTGAAGAGGGAAAATACCGGAAAAACGAGAAAGTCCACTTTGATCAAGTCAACCGAAAGGCAAGGATGGAACTCTATGACAAGGACAAAATCCTGAGAGTCTCCAAAGAATACCCACTGCCGGGCAATGTTCAAGACCTCGTGAGTGGGTTCTATTATTTGAGAACGATGGACCTGACCAATCTCAAAAAAGGACAGGCTATCTTGATGACCGGATTCTTCGACAAAGAAATATATAACCTAAAATTAATATACGAGGGGACGGAGGAGATCGAAACCAGCCTTGGGCTCGTCGATACCTATATTTTCTCCCCTTTGGTACCCAAAAACAAACTCTTCCGAGGCGACTATCCGGTCAAAGTGTGGGTCACTAGAGACCAGAACAAAATACCTGTAAAGATCAAAGCCAACCTATTCATCGGCTCACTGAACATCGACATCTCCTCTGCCAAGGGGCTTCGTAACAAATAGTTCTCCTGAGCTTAACACGAAATTAACATTGGCAAGCTCAAGTAGCCATTTTCATGAAATTCTTTATCGATAGAAGGTATTCGCCAATTTTTGTTTGGCTCCGATCCTCAAATATTCTGTAATTTTAACGGAACCTTAAAAGCAATTCCTCGATGAGCGAAAAGCAAAAGATCAAGGTCCTGGTGGTAGATGACGAACCGGACATTGTAGAGATCTTAAAGTACAACCTTCAAAAAGAAGGATATGATGTGGCCACTGCCGAAGACGGAATCAAAGCGGTGAAGACCGCTGCCAAGTTTCAGCCAGACGTGATCCTGCTCGACATCATGATGCCCAATCAGGACGGCGTGGAGACCTGTCTGCAGATTCGCCAGATTCCAGAGTTAAAAAATACCTTTATCATCTTCCTGACTGCCCGCATGGAAGAGTATTCCGAAGTGGCGGCCTTCGATGTCGGAGCGGATGACTACATCACCAAGCCGATCAAGCCGAGGGCACTGATGAGCAGGATTTCCGCACTCTTTCGCAGAGAATCCAAAAAAGAGCAGGAACAGACCCAAATCAAGGTCAAAGACCTCACCATCGACCGAGGCAGCTACACCATCGACAAATCCGGCAAGACCATTACGCTTCCCAAGAAGGAGTTTGAACTGTTGTATTTCCTTGCCAAAAACCCTAATATGGTTTTTGGTAGAGATGAGCTGCTTCACAACATCTGGGGATCAGACGTGTTTGTACTGGCCCGCACGGTCGATGTACACATCCGCAAGGTCCGCGAAAAGATCGGTGAAGACTATATCTCTACTGTAAAAGGCGTAGGGTATAAGTTCGATTTGGGATAAAAATGCTGACCACTTCCAGGGGAATTTCTTTGATTTTGGCGTTTGCCATATCCGTCCTCGTGGCCGCATTTCTTTCCCTGATGCCTGACACCACCCCAACCATCCTGTTGGTTGCGGTAGGACTTACGTTTTCGGCCTCGTACCTGCTGATCAATATTACGCTGGAGTTTCTGGTCTTTCGGGAGATCGGGAACATTTACTCTCTGCTGGAGAAAATCCAGAAAAAAGAGCTTTCCGAAATTCAGGACAAGTCCCTGCGCTCGTCGCTTTCTCCGCTGCGCAAGATCAATTCGGTGATCAACACCTATGCTCTGGCTCGACAAAAGGAAATTGACACGCTACAGAAGACCGCAGAATTCCGGAGAGAATTCATAGCAGACATCTCCCACGAGCTCAAAACCCCGATTTTTGCTACTCAAGGCTACATTCACACCCTGTTGGACGGAGCGATTGAAGACAAACATGTAAGGATGAGATTTCTAAAACGTGCTGCAAAAAGCTTGGATTCTCTGGATGTACTCGTGCAGGATTTGCTCACGCTAAACCAAATGGAAAGCGGCGCAGTTAGATTCACCTACACGGATTTTGATCTGAAAGAGCTGTTGCAGGAAGTGATCGAGCAACTGGAGCATAAGGCCGATAAAAGAGAGGTAGCGATCAAGCTGGACTTTGACCCTGAAAAAAGCTATATCACCCACGCGGACAAACCAAAAATCTACCGTGTCTGTCAAAACCTAATCTTCAACGGGATGAACTACAACCACCACGGCGGTGAGGTCAAAGTATCCCTGAAAACCCACAAAAACACCATCCAGGTTGATGTCAAAGACACCGGTCAGGGGATTCCGCCCGAGGATCTAAAGCGGATTTTTGAGCGATTCTATCGGGTGGAGAAAAGCCGATCCAAAGAAAAAGGCGGAACGGGACTTGGGTTGGCAATTGTCAAACACATCCTCGAAGGCCACAAAAGTAAGATCGCCGTCAGCTCCACCGTAGGAAAAGGATCAATTTTTAGTTTTTCACTTCCACTGGACAAAGAGAAGAAAGTCGACTGACATTTGGCTACGCAGCATTGTCAGACGACATACTCCTGAAAAAGAGTTTCCAGCGTCTTTGTTAAATCCTCAGAAAATCCTCCATGCGGACGGGATGTCTGCATCATAGAGCTGCGAACCGCCGTCAACCAGCGAAATCGGGAAGCTGCGTCCTGAAGGGCAATCGGATTTCCCATCTTTTCACCTTTACATATTTTCTCGAAAGAATCCAGGTAGCATCTGAACAAATCCAAATCCGCGTCCGGATCCAAGGCGAGCAGCTTTTCCTCATGAAGCTGAATCTTACAGGCTAGGAAGTTTTGGCGCTTGCAGCAAATCACCACACCCACGTTCACAAATTCCTCCCGCTCCACGCGAGGAACCAGCCGGATCAAGGCATACTCAAATAAGTGCTTTCCTTGCATCGTTGGCCTCATTTACAAATACCCTGGAATTCTCCAGTCTTAGTTTTAAAAATGCAGCATAGACTTCCCGCGCTTCTTCGGCTGTCTCGGTGTCTCTTCCCGCCAAGATCCATTCCTCCGGTACCATATCCACTACCTCTCTGATGAGCTCGGGAGTAATCAACTCCTTCATCTCCGCATCCACTTTCTCCAACTCAGTCGCTTTGGGCAGGAGCACGTGATCCTTGATGGTCGCGAAAGGGCTCAGCGCGTGCTTCTCCCAATTGTCCCAAGAATGGTGAAAAAGAAAAGCTGCACCGTGGTCGATGAGCCAAAGTTCTTTGTTCCAGATCAGCAGATTGGTATTGCGAAAGGTTCGGTCCACATTGGTAATCCAGGCGTCAAACCAGACGATACGCGAGGCAAGATACTCATCCACTAGGCTCGCCCCTGGATCAAAGGTCAGGGCACGGGAAAGGAAATGCAGCGCCAGGTTCAAGCCTTGGCTGCTCTTGAGTAGATCCTGAATTTCCTCATCTCCTTCGGATCGTCCAAAGGCCTCGTCTAGATTGGCAAAGACCAACTCGGGCACTTTGAAACCGAGTCTTCTGGCCAACTCGCCCCCAATCAGTTCGGCTATCAGGGCCTTTTCGCGCTGTCCGGCTCCTTTAAATTTGAGCACATAGCTAAACCCGTCATCGGCCTCCGCCAAGGCCGGCAGGGATCCGCCTTCTCTGAGCGGCATCACGTAGCGAGTCACATTGACCAGTCGGAGCGATTCCTGAAAGTTGTTTTCGTCCATCATCTAAAAATGAAAACAAATAAAACCCGAAAACTTCGAAACCGGGCGATGCAACCGCTTTAAATTTACCTAGACAAGTGCCCCTCCACCTCATTTGCATCCCCACTTTTTTCCGAACGATCGATTCCCTACTTTTGCAGCCTCAATTGAAGAGGCAGGAGATCCATGAAGAAAGTAGATTTTGAAAATCTTATTCTGTTTGAAAACGAGGATTACCTGGTAATCAACAAGCCGCCGTACCTATCAAGCTTAGACGACAGGCACGAGGCGCAGAACATCCTAGACTTGGCCAAGGCATACACCTCCGATCCTCAGCTGTGCCACAGATTGGACAAGGAAACTTCAGGATGTCTGGTGATTGCCAAAAATCCAGTGGCTTACAGGCATTTGGCCATGCAGTTTGAAAGCAGAAAAGTCGAAAAAATCTATCACGCCGTGGTCGAAGGGATCAAGGAATTCAACCATGAGTTGGTAGACCGAAATCTCTTGACAAACAACAAGGGAATCGCCAAAGTCAGTAAAGACGGCAAGCCTGCTCAGACGTTTTTCCATACGGTAAAAACCTACTGGGCACATACGCTGGTAGAATGCAGACCGATCACCGGTCGCCTGCATCAGATCAGGGTACACTTGGCTTATGTCAAATCTCCGATATGCGGGGATACACTTTACGGCGGCAAGGCCTTATTCCTATCTTCACTCAAGCGCCGCTTCAATCTCAAGAAGGACACAGAAGAATTGCCGATCATGCAGCGGGTCTCTTTGCATGCGTTTTCGATCGTCTTTGAGGGAGTAGATGGTAAACCGATCAAGGTGGATGCCCCCTACCCCAAGGATTTTCAGGTGCTGGTGCAGCAGCTGGAGAAGAACGCATAGAAGCGGGAACCCGGAGACTAAAATCCGGTTTTTCCGAAGGGGAAATATACCTAAGCCTATGAAAATTAGGAGTTAGGATCGAAAATAGTTTGCATGCCAAATAAAATACTTCTATCTTTGTGTCCCTTTTTGGGGTCGATAAATTAATAACAAGCTAAAAATTAAACAGTTACACAGTGGATACTCTGAGCTATAAAACCATCTCAGCCAATTCTTCCACAGTAGAAAAGCAGTGGGTGGTAGTGGATGCCCAAGCTGCGATTCTCGGACGATTGGCTAGCGAGGTAGCAAAAATCTTGAGAGGGAAAACGAAGCCTAGCTTCACTCCCAACGTGGATTGTGGTGACAACGTCATCGTAATCAACGCAGACAAAGTCAGACTGACAGGTGACAAGTGGGACGCAAAAGTCTATGTGCGCCACACCGGTTACCCAGGTGGACAGCGAATCTCAACTCCAAAATTATTGAAGCAGAAGTCTTCAACGATTTTGATCGAGAAAGCTGTAAGAGGCATGTTGCCTAAAAACAGATTGGGAAGCAAGTTGTACGGCAACCTGTATGTATATGAAGGTGCTGAGCATCCTCATGCAGCACAGCAACCAGAAGCCATCACACTTTAATCGCCAAATCATGGAAATGATCAACAAAATCGGTAGAAGAAAGACCTCTGTAGCCCGTATCTACATGGCTCCAGGAAACGGCACTATCACCGTCAACGACAAAGCAATCGAAGTTTACTTCCCGTTTGACCTGCACCAGATCGTGGTAAAGCAGCCTTTGACCCTCGTGGGTGTAGAAGGCAACTACGACGTACAGATCAATGTGGACGGCGGCGGAATCAAAGGACAGGCTGAAGCAGCCCGTATGGCGATCTCCAGAGCTTTGTGTGAATTCGACGCTGAGCACAGACCAGCCTTGAAAAAAGAAGGTTTCCTTACCCGTGACCCTAGAATGGTCGAGCGTAAGAAGCCAGGACGTAGAAAAGCAAGAAGGAAATTCCAGTTCTCCAAGCGTTAATCGGAACCAACTTCATTCAATAGAAAACAATTTCATTCATGTCAAAAATCGAATACAAAGACTTACTGGATGCTGGTGTTCACTTCGGACACTTGACGAGAAAGTGGGATCCAAGAATGTCTCCATATATCTTCATGGAGAAGAACGGTATCCACATTATCGACCTCAACAAAACGCTTGCTTGCCTCGACGAAGCATCCAACGCAATCAAGCAAATCGTACGTTCCGGCAAAAAAGTAATGTTTGTCGCTACTAAAAAACAAGCCAAAGACTTGGTAGCTGCCGAAGCTCAGCGTCTGAACATGCCTTACGTGACCGAAAGATGGTTAGGTGGTATGTTGACCAACTTCGCTACTATCCGTAAGTCCCTCAAAAAAATGTCAGGTCTTGAAAAACTGATGAAAGAGGACGCTTACAAGAACTTGGCTAAAAAAGAGCGTCTGATGGTAAGCCGCGACAAAGAGAAAATGGAAAGCGTTTTGGGCGGTATTGCCGACCTGAGCAGACTTCCGGCAGCTCTTTTCATCGTGGATATCAAAAGAGAACACATTGCGATCGCTGAAGCTCAAAAACTTGGAATTCCGGTTTTCGCATTGGTAGATACTAACTCCAACCCTAACGAGGTGGACTTCCCTATCCCAGCCAATGATGATGCCTTCAAGTCAGTTTCTTTGCTGGTGAAAGCTTTCGGTGCAGCTATCGAAGAAGGTCTTTCAGAAAGAAAGAGAGACAAGGACGATGCTAAACTTTCTGAAGAGGAAGAAGCAAAAAGAGCTGTGGACGCTGAAACACAAGATTAATCCACAATCGATTTGAAATATAAAAATTGAACATCCGGCTCCGGTCGATGTTCAATTTTTTGTTTTACCCTGATTAAAGAACTATATCCCGTTTAAATAAATAAACAGATCACAACCATGGCAATTACTGCACAAGACGTAAACAAACTGAGACAAATGACCGGTGCCGGTATGATGGACTGCAAAAAAGCTTTGACAGAAGCTGAAGGCGACTTCGAAAAAGCAGTAGACATCCTCAGAAAAAAAGGTCAAAAAGTATCTGCTTCCAGAGCTGACCGTGAGACCAAAGAAGGAGTAGTAGTCACAAGAGTTGCAGAAAACGGAACCAAAGGCATCTTGCTTTCTTTGACTTGCGAGACTGACTTCGTGGCCAAAAACGAAGGATTCGTTGAGTTTGCAAACACACTGATTGATCTTGCTGTAGCTAACGCTTCAGAATCAAAAGACGCTGTCTTGGCACTTCCAATCGAAAACCTTACGGTAGCTGAGAAAATCATCGAGATGACTGGCCGTATCGGCGAAAAGATCGACATCTCCCACTTCGAAATCATCACTGCTGAGGCAGTCGTTCCTTACATCCACTCCAATGGTAAATTGGGTGTGTTGGTAGGTTTGGTAAACACTTCCGGTGCTGACACCGAAGAAGCAGGCAAAGATGTGGCAATGCAGATCGCTGCGATGAACCCTGTCGCTGTAGACAAAGACGGAGTAGATGCTTCTACTATCGAAAGAGAGATCGAAATCGGTAAGGAGCAGGCTAGAGCTGAAGGCAAACCAGAAGAGATGTTGGAAAAAATCGCCATGGGCAAATTGGCTAAGTTCTACAAAGAAAGCACTTTGTTGAGCCAGCAGTTTGTGAAAGACGGATCCAAGTCCATCGCTCAGTACCTTGACGGTGTGAGCAAAGGCTTGACTGTAAATGCATTCAAGAGAATCTCTATCGGTTAATTTTCCGATTAGGACACCAATAATAAACCCCTTTCAGAGCGATCTGAGAGGGGTTTACTTTTTTACATGAAAGCAATGCGAATTTACCGCCGATTAGTAGTAGCAGTAGTTATATTCCCTAGTTATCTATTATGAGAAAAAGTTATACCTACTTTACCAACCATACTCCATATAGTTGTCCAATGAAAACAATTTCATTTTTTACTATCCTTTTGATCCTGTCTTTGACCACTTCTTGTATTGAACCCGACTGCTGTGATGTAGTCCAATCCCAAGAGTTCTTTGTCAACCTCCAAAATACGGAATCGGCAAATCTGCTCGATCCTCAGACGGCAGGAGCTGTAGACCTCAGTAAAACGCGTCTATTTCTTCTTGAAGACGGAGAAGCCAAAATGGTGAAATACGAAAGTCCTGGAGCCGTGTTAGACTATCCCTATGGAGTAATTTCCTTCGAAGAAAACGGAGAATATGGAGTGAAATTCTTTTTTGAGTACGACGGAAACCGGAAAGAACTGGAAGGCTTTATCCAATGGAATGACAGGTTTATTGACACGCTTACGTTCACCTTCAATTCGGCTGAGAATCCCCGCCACCTCGTCAAAATCAGCCAAAACAGAACTCCGTTGTGGGATATGGAAACCGATCTAGAGTATCCTGTATCCATCACGCTGATTCGCTAAAGCTTTAACAGCCTTTATTTACTGAAAAACCCTCTTGGAGCGATCTGAGAGGGTTTTTCTGTTTATATATACCAAGTCTTTTTAGAGTTAAATTTCAAAACTTACAAAAGCTGTTTTTTTTAAACTTTTGACAAGGACTTCGACTCCGCTCAGTCTGACACGACTGTCACCCTGAGTCTTAAATATCCTGGTAACATACAAAAAAGGAAATGCCTGTGATTTGATTCTGAAGCAGGGGTACTGTCACCTTGAGCGGAGTCGAAAGGTCCTCGACCTCGAGACTCTCGTCTCAGGTGATCAGACTGACACAATTTTGCTGCCTTATAATGAAATCCTTCATAGGTATCGGTATCGAAGGGTAAAATGTCTTAGTGCATTTAAATTCCCTTATTCATCAACTCCTCAATCTCCTCCGCCTCGATCGGGATATTCCGCATCAAATCGAAGTAGCCGTTTTCCTGGATTACGATATTGTTTTCCAGTCGAATTCCGAAGCCTTCGGCAGGAATGTAAATACCCGGTTCGACAGTGAATACCATACCCGGTTGGATCGGAAAGTGCATCGTCCCCACGTCATGCACGTCCAAACCCAAGTGATGGGAAGTCCCATGCATGAAATACTTTTTGAAGGCCGGCCAATTGGGATCCTGGTTTTGGATATCAGTGTGATCAATCAGTCCAAGTCCGACAAGCTCCGACTGCATGATCAAGCCTACTTCTTGGTGATAATCCTGAATGTTGATACCCGGCCTCAACATATCCGATGCCTCCCGGTGAACTCTCAGCACCGCTTCGTACACCGCTCGTTGACGCGCCGAGAATCTCCCGCTGACAGGAATAGTCCTAGTCATGTCCGCATTGTAGTTGCCGTACTCCGCACCGACATCCATCAATAGCAGCTCGCCGGCATTGCAGGCTTTGTTGTTTTCTAGGTAATGAAGCACGCAGGCAGAAGCACCCGAGGCGATAATCGGCTCATAGGCAAAGCCCTTGCTACGATTCCGGACAAACTCGTGGACGTATTCCGCTTCGATCTCGTACTCAGTCACTCCAGGTTTGACAAAGGCCAGAATTCTCCGAAAGCCCTTTTCTGTAATGTCACAGGCTATTTGCAACTGGTCAATTTCCTCCTGTTCCTTTACTGCTCTCAACTCGTGCATGATCGGGGCCGAGCGATGATAGGTGTGCAATGGAAACCGTTCTTTGCAAGATTTAATGAATCGCGCATCTTGAGTCTCGACAACTATCCCGGCCCTGAGGTGCTCGTTGGTGTTGAGGTAGATGTGCTCCGAAAGTGACACCACGGTATTCAGTATCTGGTCAAAACCAGAAAGCCATTGGATATTTTTGATTCCGGAAGTCTGCTCGGCTTCTTCTTTGGTGTATTTATGACCTTCCCAGATCGCAATATGTTCGTTGGTTTCGCGAAGAAAAAGTACTTCTCGCATCGCAGGATTGGGACAATCCGGCGCGATCAGCAAGATCGACTCTTCCTGATCAATTCCGGAGAGGTAAAACAAATCATTGTTTTGGCGAAACTTCATTGTACCATCAGCATTGGTTGGCATGACGTCATTAGAATTGAAAATCGCAACAGAATTCTTCGCCAGCTTCGAAGCAAATTTGGCTCGGTTGCGGATATAAAGTTCCTTGGGCAGCGGATTGTATTTCATGTTCTTTGGATAGTTTTCAATTAAGTTTTTTAAGTCCGTTTTTACAGACAAATTGATTTTGGGCTTGGTTTGCTCGCATCATTTCCATGTTTTCTTCTTGGTCATTCCAGCTTTCCTTGTGGTACAAATGATATTGAACTGCAAGGTTTCTCACCGATTTCAGCTGATAGTTCAGTCCTAAAAATCTCCACACCAGATCCGCATCCTCTCCCACCGCTGGTTTTGTATAGTCCTCGTCAAACCCATTGATCGCTTCGATGGCTTTGCGGTGAAAGGACATATTGCAGCCCTTGAGCTGTGTCATCTTTCGCAGTCTCGGAATAAAACCCAGCCAGCCTTTGGGATCGATGAAGACCCCCTCTTCGAGAAATCCGCCCCCATTTTTCTTGATCTTCGCAGCATTTTTACGAATAGCTTTACTCATCTTTTCGAGCGGATATTCGCCGGAAATTAGTTTTTCAGAAGTCTTCGGATCCAGTTTGACGCGTTTGCCTGCGAGGATGGATTTTTCCTCGGCCAGCTCCCAGTGAAACTCCAAAAATCTCGAATGCAGTACACAATCTCCATCGATGAATACCAGCCAATCCGCCTTGGTAGCTTGAATGGCCCGATTGAGTGCCTGATTTTTTCTCCATCCGACATCAGCCTGCGTGAGATGCTGCATGGGGAATTCTGATTTCAGTTCGCTAAGATAGTGCCGCATCTCCTCACTTTCCCCGTCTTCTGAAATGATCACTTCAAAATCCCGAAAGGTCTGCTTTTCGACCGACTTCATCACGGCATCCAAAAATGCCGTGTTCTTGTAAACCGAAATAATCAGGGAAACTTTGGGGGTAGACGGATTCGACATAAAAGGATGGGAATTAAACCGAAAGCGGCGTTTTCGTGTTAGCAAACCCATAGAAAACCCGGCTCACAAACTTAAGGGTATTCCCAAGAAGATAAAAAGCTGATTTTTTCGCTACTTTCAATTTCAAACAGACATTCATGCTCCAAATCAAGGAACTGGCAAACGGCATCCGAATAGTACATCAACAAGTCACCCACACCCGCTTGGTTCACTGCGGATTCATTCTCAACATCGGCAGTCGGGATGAGGACAAGGAGCAGGAAGGCCTCGCCCATTTTTGGGAACATATGGCCTTCAAGGGCACCCAGAAGCGCAAATCCTTTCACATCATCAACCGTCTGGAGTCGCTGGGCGGCGAACTCAACGCCTACACGACCAAGGAAAAAGTCTGCTTCTATGCTTCGGTATTGAAAGATCACTATCCAAAAGCAGCCGAACTGCTCTTCGACATAACGTTCAACAGTACTTTTCCCGAGAAGCAAATCGAAAAAGAACGCCAGGTGATCCTGGAAGAAATGGCCATGTACCGCGACGCTCCCGACGACTCAATTCAGGATGAGCTTGACGAGTTGGTGTTTGAAAACCACGCACTTGGTCGGAATATCCTGGGCACGGAAACCACGGTCGGAGGATTTACCCAGCAGGATTTCTTCGACTTCATCTCCAGCAGGCTCGACACCTCCAAGGTCGTCTTTTCCGTAGTGGGCAACATCACCTTCGAAAAAGCACTAAAAGCGATCGAAGGACCGCTGTCGCAAATCCGCACCAAACATACACTTTACGTCAGAAGTGGCTTTCACGATTTCAAACCCAAACACAAGACAACCGAACGCGACGTCACCCAATCGCTTTGCGCCATAGGTCGGCCTGCATATTCCCTCCACGACAAAAACCGCTTTAAACTCTTCCTGCTCAACAATATCCTCGGAGGCCCGAGTATGAACAGCAGATTGAATCTGTCCCTGCGGGAAAATTATGGCTACGTCTACAGCGTCGAATCCAGCTATCAGACCTATTCGGATACGGGATTTTTCGGGATCTTTTTTGGCACAGAAGAGAAAACCCTAAAAAAATCGCTGGCGATAGTACACCGGGAACTGGAGAAACTCAGAAGCAAAAAACTGGGAAGTCTGCAGTTGCACATGGCCAAGGAACAGGCCATTGGACAGATGGCCATGGCTGAGGAAAACTACGCCGCGCTCATGCTGGTCTATGGCAAAAGCCTCATTGACCATGACAAGATCGATCCGCTAGAGAAGATCTTTGACAAAATCAGGTCTGCAACTGCGGAAGAAATTCAGGAAATTGCGCAGGACATCTTCGATCCCAGCCAACTCAGCCACCTCATCTACACCCCCAATTGACCGATGGAACTATTTGATCCGGCCCTCTTGGCCTACTGCGAAGCCAACACCAGCACAGAGGACGCACTTCTCAAGAAGATCGTCCGAGAGACTCAGGCAAAAGTCCTCATGCCACGGATGATCTCCGGTCACCTCCAGGGTAAGATGCTGGAGCTTTTCGCAAAGATGCTCCGACCAAAAACCATCCTGGAAATCGGCACCTACACGGGATATTCCGGCATTTGCCTAGCCCGAGGACTACGACCAGACGGCAGGCTAATCACGCTCGACATCAATGACGAATTGGAACCAATGGTCAGGGGATTTTTTGAGGAAAGTGGGCTTGCCTCACAAATCGATTACATCCTTGGCAACGCCAGAGACGTGATTCCTACGCTAGCCGGGCCTTTTGACTTGGTTTTTATCGACGCTGACAAGTTTTACTACTCAGAATATTTCGACTTGGTCATAGACAAAGTTTCGAGTGGCGGGATCATTTTGGCAGACAATGTCCTTTGGTCAGGCAAGATCCTGGTCGAGGAAGGACAAAAGGTTGACAAGGACACTCAGGCGCTTTTGGATTTCAACCAAAAAATCCAGGCTGATCCGCGCGTAGAGAATGTTCTACTTCCCATTCGCGATGGAGTCTTAATGGCTAGAAAACTCTGATTTCTTCAAAAAGGGAATCATTTTTGCAGGCAGGGGAAAAGTAAAACGAAAGTACCTTTCGATGAAATCCCGACACCTCCTCCCCCTCCTTTTTCTAGTCCAATTACTCAGTATTCATCCGCTTTTGGCACAGATCCCACAGGTTCCGGCACAGCTGGAATTTGCCGATCTGACTCTGAAAATCACCTCGCAGGCACAGCGCGAGATCCAGCTTGACGTCGACGCTCAATACCGAAACCCATCCTATTTCAAAGTGAAACAGGAACGGGTAAACCTCTATCTCCCGATCGTGGAGCGAGAGTTGCGTAATCAGGGCGTGCCGGACGACCTGAAATACCTCGTCATCCAAGAAAGTGGACTGATCCCCGATGCGGTCTCCACGTCCAATGCGGTAGGATTTTGGCAGTTTAAGCAGGGAACAGCCGAGGAAGTCGGGATGAGGGTAGATGCGCAGATCGATGATCGCAAAAACATAGCAGCCTCCTCGCGCGGAGCTGCAGCCTATCTCAAGAAACACAACAATCAACTCGATAATTGGATGACAGCCTTGGTCTCCTATCAAATGGGATTGGGAGGCGCCAAAAGCTACTTTGGCACCCAATATTCCGGCAAAAAAGTTGTCGAAGTCGACAGAAATACGCACTGGTACTTTAAAAAATTCCTCGCTCATAAGATCGCTTTTGAAAACCAAACCGTAATGTTTGCTTCAAATCAGCAACGGTTGACCGAAGTCACCGTGCAGGGGCCTGCTACCATGGCGGCACTGGCTAAGCGATTTGGAGTGACTGAGAGCCACCTCAAGGAATACAACAAATGGGCAGGTCACGGGAAGATCCCAGCGGGATCATATACCATATTCTTTGTCAAAGAAGGCTCACTGCCAGTTGAGACTGCGGTGATCAAGACCGAAACCAGGCCTAAGACGAATCAGAAGCAAACAGCTTCTTCCAAAAACTCTCCGGCTTACAAGCAGGCCAATTCCTTTCCGAGGATCTCCGGAAATACGACCAAAGCCAGCCAACCAAACCAAATCACAGTCAATGAACTGGATGGGGTCCAAGCCTCAAAAACCACCTCTCCAGAAAGATTTTCACAGGAAATCGGGCTTAAGGAAAAGAAATTCCTCAAGCTAAATGACTTGGATGCCAACGATCGAATCGAGAGCGGGAAGTACTACTACACTGAAAAGAAAAAAACCAGCGCCGAGGTCGAAACGCATATCGTGATGCCGGGAGAAACGCTTTGGTCCATCTCCCAGAAATATGGTCTACGACTCTCATCTCTAAAGTCAAAAAATCGAATCAGAAAAGACTCCGACCTGAAGGCCGGCATGGTATTGAACCTGATCGACCCTAGAAAACGCGGAGAGGACATTCAGATCGTTCCTGTCGCTCTACCTGTACAGCAGCAGCGAACCGAAATCGCTGCCTCCGAGCCAAGGGCAACCGAGAATCGAACCGTAGAATATACGCCAAGACCACAGCCTGAAAGCCAAAAGGCCTCCACAGCCAACCGAGTCACCCACAGCGTTAGCCAGGGCGAGACCCTTTTTGCAATCTCCAAAAGATATGGCGTGTCAGTCGATGAATTAAAGTCCTGGAATAACATCGGAAGCCAAAACATCATCAGCATAGGCCAGAAATTGGTTATCTTCACGCCCTGATTTGCCTGTCAAACCATCGATTAATGAGTAAGATTTTCCTTTTCACCGGGATCCTGATTTTCCTTTTTAGCGCTTCTTCCTTTGGTCAAGATCGCCTGGTTATTCCCGATACAGTTTTGATCAATGGTGACACCCTGCTCATGCTGGGAGATTCGATCTTGATTGATGAGCCGATAAAGGAAATTTTCTGGAAAACCGGCGGCAACTATAACCTCAACATCCAGCAGGTCGCGCTGAGTAACTGGGCGGCGGGTGGATCGAGTTCGTTTGCGCTCAACTCGGGCGTCTCCCTTTTTGCCAACTACAAGAAGGACTCCAAAGTTTGGGACACGCAACTAACCGTCAATCTGGGCTTTAACAGGCAAGGAGCACGATCGTATCAAACCCGTAAAACCAACGACAATTTTGTCTTCGTCAGTAACTACGGTCGACAGATCTCTCGACTCATGTATCTGAGTACGCAGTTGGATGCCCGAACCCAGCTCCTGCCCGGCTATAAATATTCTAAGCCCGCCGGGAGTGAATTTGAAATCCGGACCAAAATATCCGACCTCCTTTCGCCAGGTTACCTACAGTCCTCGACAGGTTTGAATCTGCGAAAAACTTATGAAAACAAAGGAAAGATCTCAATGATCGTCTCCCCTTTCACCGGTCGATTCACGATCGTAATGAATGATTCCTTGAGTAGTGTTGGAGCCTTTGGGGTGATCCCCGGAGAAAACGTCCGCGCCGAGGCAGGAATGTCCTTTGCCGTAGGGCTGGTGGACTTCAAGCTGATGGAAAATGTATCCTGGAAGGCCGACCTCAACCTCTTTTCCAACTATGAAAGCTTCGGCAACATGGTAGTCAATTTCAACTCGATCATCAGACTAAAAGTCAACAAATTCATCTCAACCAGAATCGAGACCGCCCTGATCTACGACGAAAATGTCTATATCCAACAGGACGATGGCTCAAAGAAACAGGCTGTACAGCTACAAAACCTGATCAATTTTGGGATTTCTCTGGATTTCTAAAAGTCGACTTCAAGTCCAAACTTCCGCTGAAACTCGGCCAACGCGGCATGCTTTTCCTTTAGAAAATTGAGCTTGTCGGTGTTTGTATATAGTTTCGGTCTACCATTGTCAACCTCCTCTTTTAGCTCAACGGTGATGAGTACTCGACCCGCTCCCGTCAACTTTCGGATCAGGCCGACCAGCTCCTGCTTGATTTTTCCTGCAATCTCTTCCTGCATGTGCCCCATTACTTCCAGGACAACTTCTCCCCCTTCTCGTACTTTTATCTGCTGATCCAAGATCGCAAGTTCCATATTTTTGCCAGCGACTCTGAAATGCTCCTGGATGGCGTAGACATGCTGATCAAACAGTTCCTGCGTCAGTGCGACCGAAGATCCGGTGGGTTTTATTTCTACCGTTTCTTGAGTCAAAACCACCTTGGCATTCTCGCTTTCCTTGGCCTTGTCATCCACCAATTTCTTGGTATGGCTGAGGCTGGTTGGGATGGAAATAGTGGTCTTAAGAGGAGTTTTTTTCGCAGTGGAAAAATCAGCAGGTGCAGGTTCAGCGGCCTTCGCTGACTCGGCTACGGAATCTGGTTGTTCACTCAGGCTTTTTTTTTTGGTTCGACACTGGCAAGTGTTGCCAGTCTAAAGGCCTGAGGAAGTTTGGCCATTTTCATCAGTGCCAACTCCACATGCAAGCGTTGATTTTTGCTCATCTTGTAATTGATGTCACATAGATTGGCCTGATTGAGAGCCGAAAGCAAAAAAGAAACCGAAGCTTGCTGGGTTTGTTGAAGGTAGCGTTCCCGAGCCGACTCAGATACCTGCAGGAGTTCGACAGTCGCCTCGTCCTTCACCACTAGCAAATCTCTAAAATGTTCACTCAGGCCCACGATAAAATTATGTCCGTCAAAGCCTTTCTTCAGGATCTCATCAAAAATCAAGAGCGTTGCGGACAGATCCTCCGCCAAAAGCGCATCCACGACTTTAAAATAGTAGTCGTAGTCGAGAATGTTGAGGTTATCGATGGTCTCTTGGTAGGTCACCTTTTTCCCGGCGGAATAGGTCACGATCAAGTCAAAGATAGAAAGTGCATCCCTGAGAGCTCCGTCCGCTTTGGTAGCGATCAGTCGAAGGGCTTCCTCTTCATAGTCCACCTTTTCCTTTTCCGCGATATGCTTCAGGTGCTCCGAGATGTGCTTGATCTGGATCCGGTTGAAGTCAAAGATTTGGCAACGGGAAAGGATGGTCGGGATGATCTTGTGCTTTTCCGTAGTGGCCAAGATGAAAATCGCATACTTTGGCGGCTCTTCCAGCGTCTTCAAAAACGCATTGAAGGCCGCGGTCGAAAGCATGTGAACCTCATCAATGATATAGACCTTGTACTGGCCTTTTTGCGGGGCATAGCGCACTTGATCAACAAGGTTTCTGATGTCGTCTACCGAGTTGTTGGAGGCCGCATCAAGCTCATAGATATTGAAGGAAGCGTTGTTTTGAAAGGAAACACAGGACTCGCATTTGCCACAGGCTTCGTTGTCCTTAGAGACGTTCTCACAGTTGATCGTCTTGGCCAAGATTCTTGCGCAGGTCGTCTTGCCTACACCACGAGGTCCACAGAAGAGAAACGCCTGTGCCAGGTGGTTATTTTTAATGGCATTCTGAAGCGTGGTGGTGATGTGCTGCTGCCCCACGACACTTTTGAAATCTGCCGGTCTGTATTTTCTTGCCGAAACGACGAAGTTTTCCATCGCTGCAAGATATAAAAAACTCGATATTCCGACAGGTGGAAAAATGCCCTTCGGGAAAGTTTTTCGCTAACCAATTGAGGCTTAAGGAGTGAAAATTGGAAGATTGAAAAAATGAAAAATTCGCCGGAAGAGTTGATTAGCACTGTCTAAAGTTCACTTATCATTCCGGCTTCGACTCCGCTCTGCCTGACACGACTTCCGCCTTGGGAGGAGTCGAAGGGCACTATTTTGCTCGTAAATCGTATTTCATAAATCGTAAATCCCTTGGCTCTTGGAACCAAAATTCAATTACATTTGTCATCCTATTTCAAATGGGGCTGACCGGTTTTGACAGTAAGTGTAACCATCGGGCTCGCATGCAAGCTGGAGTATGTACGGCCTTGAAAGATTCATACGAATGATAAATGGCGAAACTTCTTACGCCATGGCTGCTTAATCTAACCTTTTAGGATAGACTGCTTAAAGGGTTGAGTCACGAGAGTGATTCCCCAGCCACATCCCTCCGCCCCCCGTCCTTTCGGGGTGGATTCCGGGGTGTCGACTTGATTGGACTGCTGCCTGTGATGCTATTAAGCAGGCTTAAGACTCGGTAGCTAAGTCAGGACAAGGTGTGTCATCCAGCATATTCTGATCGAAAAAACAACCGATGACTAAGCATGTAGACGGTACGGTGCTTCCTTATCTGGACGCGAGTTCGATTCTCGCCAGCTCCACAAAAACCTGTAGATCATAGATTTGCAGGTTTTTTTATGAAATAGTGATAAATGCCCGAAAGGTTCTGACTAAACCTTTTCAATCTTATTTCCAGCTGAACTGCCTTTTCTCAAACCTTCACTCACTTTATCATCAAAAGCGTCCTTCAATTCAGTAATAGGCAATTACCTAAGGTCATCCGGTGTAGAAAGATGTTGAACTAATAAACAATAGCGCGGATAATTCGCTTTCAGAAAGCTACACAACGCTCCACCCTCGAATTCTTCCAAAAGAAAAGTGCTTTTATCGCAGTAAAGAACAGCGAAGAACAAATCAACTAGCTCTGGTTGCTTCTCGATTACTTCATAGAGGAGTTTTACCCTGTTTTCCTGATAAAATAGTAGTCTTATCCAAGCTGAAATAGTCAAGCGGAAGATTTTCGAATTCAGGGTTTTTCTATGATAGAACATTAACAGAACAGTTTCAGGGCCATAGGTTCACCTGTCCCATTTCTAAGCAGCAAAAAAACGGGCAAGACCCCTTTTACAGAATCTTGCCCGTTTTCAATTTTTTAGCCTGTTGGTTTTTCCGGATCGATGCTTCTAGGAATCAAAGTGAGGACTTCCAAAAAAGACCAAATCTTGCATCACCGATTGATCATGAGATAGTTATCATTTCGGAGACTATCCTTGTCGTCATAGAGGTAGTTCCACTGCGTCATGTAGTCATCGGCCGGCAGAAACTTGTCATTGGTTTGTTTTAGTCTGGCTTGAAGCACCTTTTCCATCTTGTCTTGGAGGCCTTTGTATTCGGGTATTCCTACCAGATTCTTCTGTTGAAAAGGATCCGTCTGATTATCGTACAGCAGCCAAGGCCCTTTCAAATCTTTCACATAAGTATATCTCTCACTCCTGATCCCCCTGAACTCCCGGCCACCGTTTGAAAACTTCCACTCGTGAAAGGGCACCGGCAACATGATCAAGGCTCCTTCATTGCTGATGTCGGTTCCTTTCATCAAGGGCTTCGAAAAGTCCGTCCCTTCTACTGTATCCGGAATCTTGATCCCGCTCAATCCCAGCAGCGTCGGCAGTAAATCCGGCGTGTTGATGGGTCCGGTGATCTGTCGGGGCTTCGTCAGTTTCTCGGGATACCGGATCAGCATCGGCACTTTGATCGACTCGTCGTAGGGTCTCTGTTTTCGCAAAACGCCCTTGGAAAACAACATGTCTCCGTGCTCAGAAGTAAACACGATGATGGTGTTGTCGGATAAACCCTCCTCTTCGACAGCTGCCAAGAGATCCCCCATCGCCTTATCCAGCGCAGTAATATGAGCATAATAGTCGGCGATGATCTGCCTTGCGCTATCCCGTAGCTCTCCCGGGACATTGTCCCGAAGTGTGATCTTGGCTGGGTCGTAGAGCTTTCGGTACTCTTCGGGCGCGGTATGGTAAGGGTTGTGCGGAGGCCCCCATGAAAGCATCATCAGAAACGGGTTTTCCTTGTTTCTTTTGATATAGGAGATGGCGCTGTCCGTCTGGGGAAAGGCATCGTAACCTTTCCAGAATTGCTTTTCGTCATTTTCGTCAAAGTAGTAGGAGTTGTTGTAGTCGTGGGTCACTTCCCGCACTTTCCAATAGTCAAACCCTTGCCTACGGTCTTTTGGAACCGGCTTGTCTCTGGCACTGAAGGGATGTTCATCTCTGGCATGTCCATTCAGATGCCATTTGCCAATGTATCCGGTTTGGTAGCCTTTTTCCTTGTAAATCTCTGCCAGAGTCAAGGCTTCGTTGGGAAGCGGTTTGTCATTGTAAAACACGCCGTTGGTCAGGGGATATTGGCCTGTGAGAAAGCTTGCTCTCCAAGGCGCACATACCGCCATAACGGTCACGGCATTTTCAAATACCAAACTCTCTTTCGCCAGCTTGTCCAAGTTTGGAGTGATGACCTCGTTATTACCCGCATAGCCCACTGCGTCTGAGCGCCATTGATCGGCAAGGACGAAGATGACGTTGGGCGGGGCGGCTTTCTCCGCAGGAGCCTTCGATTGGATGGATTTGAATCCCAGGACCGACAAGACTCCCAGAGCCAAGAGTAAAAACTTAAAGTCTTTATGAATGCGTTTAAACATGGTTCATATGTGGATTGATGATTGTATTATTCTCGGATGAGGCCGGGTTTCAATCCGGTTTTCCGGAGACTGAGTAGCGGATGGGTGAAACAAATTGGCTTCTCATTCCTCCATGTTCCCCTTACATCGTGCTTAATAACCGGGATTCTGTTCCAAGCCATTGATCAAGATCTGCTCCGCGGGAAGGGGCGCCAGTAATTTATAAGGAGCTATCTGATAAGCAGAGCTGAAAAGAAAATCCTTTTCGGCCTTCTCCCTCTGGCCATGGGCTGTCATCACCTCGACCGCTTTGCCGGTTCTCTTGAGATCATACCAACGTTGATTTTCAAAACAAAACTCCACCTGCCGTTCTTTGGCAATCAGATTTGCCAGAGAGGCCTGATCATATCCCGACAAAGGAGCTGTCAAGCCCGCCCGGTTCCTAACTTGCTGCACATAGGCAAGGGCCTCTCCTGTTCTTCCCTGTTCGTTGAGCGCCTCTGCGTACATCAGCAATACGTCAGAATACCTCAGCACCGGCACATTGTCGCCAGTTCGGTCGTCAGGCGCGGAGATAGGCCGCTGGTATTTGCCGGTATAGGCTATATCCCTGACCACACCGTCCCAGTCCGGGCCATTCCAGATTTTGATCGAAACACCCTTCCTCAGGTCTCCTTCCTCAAATGCATTCCTGAGGTCCGTAGTCGGCATATTCCAGCCAGCAGAGGTCATATTGATGGCTGGTCTCATGGTGATACTGCCTGCTGACGTCCATGGGGCAAACATGAAGATAAATCTGTTTGAGAGTTCCCGGTTGATCTCAGAATATTGCACGCTGAAGATGGTCTCTTTATAGTCCTTGCTTCCCGGATTAAACAAATCTGCATAATTCGCAAGCAGGGCGTACTTGTTGGAGTCCATCACTTTCTTCAGCGCAGCTTCAGCTTTGCTGTAATCTTTGAGGGTCAAATAAACCTTGCCCAAGAGTGCGTAGGAGGAATACAGATTGGCGCGTCCATTTTCATTGAGATTACTTGCTGATTCAAACTCTGTAATGGCCGCATTCAGATCACTGACAATGCTGTTGTAGACCTCGGTCTCCTCAGATCTATCCATCTGTAGTGCCTCGTCCGCGCTGATCGGCTTCAAAACCAAGGGAACTCCGCCATACTGTCTTACCAGATTGAAGTAGTAAAGTGCGCGCAAGAACAAAGCCTCACCAGAAGAGCGGTGCTTATAGCCGATGTCCGACCACTTGACCTCTGGTCTTTCTATCTCCAGCAGAAGCTTGTTGCATCTGTTTATTCCGTTGTAGGATAGGTTCCAAAAATCGGCGTAGGCTCGGTTTTCCGCAGTGATGATGAACTGGTCAATCACTCCCCGTACTGCTTCCCCTGTCCTGTTATTGTATTGAAAGCTTGTGTTGTCGGATATGAGCTCCGAGATCACCCAATGCGTGTTTTTCTCAAAATCCCTCAAGGGAATATAACAGCCGTTGGCCAGTATGATAAACTGCTCCTCGGACTGGTAAAAATTCCCCTCATTCAATGTGGTCTCGGGATAGATATCCAGAAAATCATGGGAACACGAGCTTATGATGAATAATGAAAGGATATATATTAACTTTTTCATGTCGCTACAATTAATAGTTAGAAATAATGGGTTGATAAAATCCGATTAGAAAGACAGGTTTATGCCCATTGACATGGTCCTGGAAAGCGGATACGAAGTCATATCAAAACCTGGAACCAAGGTGTTATTTTGGTTTGCGGCCTGACCTTCAGGATTAGCACCCTTGTATTGTGTGAACATGGCTAAATTCTGAACCGTGAAATACAGCCTTGAGCTTTTGACCACCTTGAGCTTCTTGACCAGACTCTCTGGAATGGTGTAGCCCAAGGTCAAGTTTCCAATCCGTAGATAAGAGGCATCTTCTACCCACAAGGTAGACACCCGGTGTCCCCAACTGGGACGCACCTTAGGCACTCCGGAGTGGATGCCATCCCCCGGCTCATCCCTGCTTCTCCATCTGTTTTCCCAGTCCTGATCCACATTGAAGAATCCCTGGAGGTTATCGGTCGTTTGTCTCAAACCATTCATCACTTGGCCGCCATATTGGCCGTTGATGATGATTCCCAAGTCTAGATTTTTGTAAGAAAAATTGTTGGTCAAGCCGAAGATGAAATCGGGATGTGGGTTGCCAATGATGGTGTAATCCAAGACGTCATTGATGATACCGTCTCCATTCACATCCTTGTATTTCACATTCCCCTCATACACTTGGGGGGAGTTGACCACTCCGGGCTGACTCAAATATTCCTCCGTATAGATCCCCTCGAGGACAAACCCAAAAAACTGCCCGATAGGCTTGCCGACCACAGAGACGTGGGTGGGATTGCCGTCATTGTTTCCCGCGAGGATCCTCACGGTATTGTCGTTCAAAGACAAGATCTCATTTCGGTTGAAAGCAATATTTCCGTTGATCGTCCAATTGAAATCACCGGCAATGGGAGTTCCGCCGAGCGCAATCTCTATCCCCTTGTTTTGCACACTTCCCTGATTGATCGTCTGGGTATTAAAACCGGTGATGGCAGGAATCACGTCCTGAAGGAGCATGTTTTCGCTTTTTCTCACAAAGAGATCCACCACCAGGAAAGCCCTGTTTTTCAAGAAATCAAAATCTACCCCGACGTCTATCTGATTGGACTCCTCCCAAGTCAAACCTGGATTGGAAAGCCCTACGCTAAATCCATTTACTTGGGTGTTGTTGAATATATAGGACCCGGCACTGATGTTGGCCAAATGGGCGTAATTACCGATGTTGTTGTTCCCGCTCTTGCCATAGCTCACTCTCAGTTTCAAGTTGTCCACCCAAGAATCCGCTCCGAAGAAATCCTCCTCGGAAATCCGCCAAGCGCCGGCCACCGAGGGAAACATCGCAAAACGATTGTCGCTTCCAAACCGTGATGAACCGTCGGAGCGAAAGGTTGCGGTAAATAGATAGCGTTGCTTAAATGAATAATTCAACCTTCCCAAATACGAGATCATACTCCACTTCTCCACGCCTTCTCCCCAGGCATCAATGGCCTGAGCGGCATTTATCGTAGTAATGAGGTCGTTTTGGTAGGGACTTGCGCTTAGATTGATGCTGTTGGCAGTATACTTCTGAGCGGTATATCCGAGCATCGCGTTGAAGGTGTGATCACCTTTGGTCAGGTCATAGTTCAAGGTGTTTTCAATCAGCCAATCAAAGCTGTTGAAGCGATTATTGCGGGACCTTCCCGTTCCAGAGGTTGGAGGTCGGTTGGAACCACCGATTGTACTTGGGATGTATTCGAAAAACTTCGAGGCTTCGAGGATGGTATTCAGCGAGGAGTTGAAGCGAAGATTTGGAAGGATACTCCATTCGACGAAGGCCAGACCCAAGTTTTGAAATGAATTCTGCTCACTCGTCATCTCCTGGAGTACAAACAGCGGATTGGCGAAACTCCATGCTGAGTGGTACTTGCTTTGGGGAGCGACGACATAGGGTTTCAAATTCCCGTTTTCGTCATAGGGCGTGGAGATCGGATTTGCCCAAATACTTACTCCCAAGACATCTTCTCTGTTCAGGTTGGTATTTGCCCGGTTCTGCGAAATGAAGGTAGGCTGGATGGATGCCCCGAGCTTGATCTTGTCATTGAGATTGGACTCGATCCCAATTTTGCTGCTGAGGCGCTCGAGTCCGGTCTCTTTGACGACGCCCTGCTGATTAAAATATCCCAAGCTGAAATTGATTCGGGTATCGTCTGTACCCTTTTGCAGGTTAAAATTATAGTCTTGGATAGGGGCATTTCTGAGTACTAAGTCATACCAGTCGGTACCGTCTCCGCTCAATGCATCCAAGTCCCGATATTCCAGGGGATAGTCTTCCAGCGTTGCTTCCCTTTTTTCCCTCAACTCCACTTCAATATCAATCCGATCCCGCTGAAACTGCGCAAACTCCCGCTGATTCAGCATGTTTGGTCTGCCTTTCTCCGGCACTTTCTGTACGCCCGCCATGGCCGAAAAAGTAATGTTGGTCGTATTGTACGAGCCCTTTTTGGTGGTGATCATGATCACGCCATTTGCCCCTCTCGATCCATAGATCGCTGTGGAAGACGCATCTTTCAAGATGGTAATGGATTCGATGTTATTCGGATCGATAAATACCAGAGGATTCAAAGATTGGTTCATACCGGCGGAATAGGGCATCCCATCCACCACATAAAGGGGTTCGTTTCCGGCCCCCAATGAACCACTGCCTCTGATTTTGACAGAAGTTCCCGCGCCAGGAGCACCAGAAACCTGCTGTATCTGCACGCCAGCAACCTGCCCGATCATCTTTTGGTCCACCGAAGACACGGGGAGATCCTTTACCGTCTTTTCATTGACTGAGGCAATGGAGCCGGTGACATCCTCTTTCTTTTGGGTACCGTAGCCCACTACGACAATTTCCTCAAGCGCCTGCTCATCCTCTAGGAGGACTACATTGATTTCCGACTGATTACCAACTCCAACTCGCTGCGATTTATAGCCGATAAAAGAAAAGATCAACTGATCCCCGGGTTCCGCGGCAATTGCATATTTACCATCGATGTCCGAAACCGTGCCTACTGTAGAACCCTCCACGATCACGGTCACTCCGGGAACAGGCATTCCATTGGCATCGCGAATGACGCCTACAATATCCATTGCTCCTTGTCCATCCGGCTCATCCTCAATTTCCGATTCCTTTGCCGGATCCCACATGGATATGTTTCTGTTTACTTGCTGAAAATTGAGACCAACCTGCTTGCCGATCTCTTTCAACAGCTCCTCAACCGATATATTCGCCTGGTTTATCGAGATTTTTTTGCTGAGGTATTCCTCATTTTCCTGAATGGTAAAGTGAAATTCCGTCTGTCTCTCCACTTCCTGTAAAACCTTGACCAGTTTTTCCTCGGAGAAATTTACACGAACATATACTTCATCAATCTTTTGGGCACTGATGGTGTGCGCAAGTACCACGTTAAACAAGAGCATCTGAATCAGAAAACCATAGATGGAATACTTTGTCATATGCAGTATTAGCTGTATTGATTTATTTGTCATAATTTTGGGTGTTAGAGTACTGACCAGTATTTTAATAGGTTAACAAAAAAGCTTCCACACGTTTTGTTAACCGGTTCAGAATCGATGGGGTGCGAACCCATTGGTTCTGTTTTCCTAAAAGGATATTGTTATCTTGGATTCGTCTATTTCATAGGCAAATTTTTTAGAGTATTGGAGATCTGTTAATATATCTTTCAAGGTTTGACTCTGATATTCTGTAGTTACTTTCCAGTTTTTCGGGACATTTCCCTTGACTTGAATTTGTACACCATACCATCTTTCCAGCCTTTGGACTACTTCCTTTAGGGAGGCATTGTTGAAGACCATCTTGCCGTCCTTCCATCCGAGCACCTCTTCGGCGTTGAAGGGCATTTCCAAAAAAGACCTGGTTTCCGGAACCACTTCAAGCTGCCGCCCGGGATTTAAGATCACCGACTCGTCGGCATTTCCGATTTGGTTTACCTTCACTTCCCCTTCCAGCAGCGAGACCCTGACCACCTTCGAATCGCCGAAGGCATTGACATTGAATGCGGTGCCCAAGGCAAGGGTTTCCACGGTCCTACTCTCGACTACAAAAGGCTTGGTCTTATCCTCTGCAACCTCAAAAAATGCCTCTCCTTCCAGGAGCACCCTTCTCTCCTTGCCTACAAATCCCTCTAAAAATTGGATTTGTGAACTGCTGTTCAGATAAGCTATCGATCCGTCGGGAAGAAATATCTTGGTCTTTTGTCCTGCCTTGTTTTCCCTCAACACATAGCTCGGAAGACTCGTTGGCTGTTCTACCGTGGGGGTCTCCCTGGTTTGTGACCAATAAAAAACCGCAAACGAGGAACTCACCAACAGCAAGATGACTGCGGCGTATTTCATCCAAGAGATTCCGGCTGAAGCCCTCATTGGCTTTTCAGCCTTTCCCTTTTGCCAAATCTCCCCTATTCTATCCTCGACATTTACCAAAATCGGTTCGGGATTTTTCTCATTCCAAACCTTCCTCAGCGTCTCCATCAACTCCAGATTGCCTTCATCCTGACTTGCCCAGTCTTCCAGGATTTGAAGTTCTTCCGGAGTGGCAGTATTGGTCAGCCAGCTGGTGAGAATTTTGTCAATGTGGTCTTCAGGTCCTTTCACATCTTAATAGACAATCCTGATTGAAGAAAGGCGTAATGGGTTTTGAATATTTTCTAAAATATTTTTCGCCCGTAACTCAGCCTACCAGTATATCCTACCGGAAAACACTATTTGAAAGGAATATTAAGGAGAAAGCACTCTTGTGGAAGATGGAGATGTATCGCTGGGAAAAGCTATCGGATTGCTTCTCCTACCAGCTGAAAAAGTGGAAATCCAAAAGCAGCAGCGATCCCAAAACACCGACTTTGGAGATGATAGATACGATCTTTGTCTGTTTGAAGTGGGTGGATTGGTAAAGCTCAATCTCCGTCCTTAGATCCCGAACGGCCAATTCGAGGTGCTTCTTAACCGTCTTCTCGGCAATATCCAGCAGCTTGGCGACTTCACCGATCTTCAAGCCGTCATCTTTGACCATCTTATACACCAGTTTCCGTTTTTGTGGCAGGCTATCCACGCATGACGCGATCTTCTGTCGCAGCTCCGTCGTCAGTAGTTGCTGAAGGGGTTGGGTGTATTCCCCCGTATTTAGATCCTGCTGATCAAGTTGGGTAAACAGCCTATTCTTCCGCTTGTTTTTCTTCAGCTGGTTTAGGCATTGGTTCTTGACCGAATAATAGAGGTAGCCTTCAAAGTTTTCGATATCCTGAAGTTCTTCCCCTTTCTGAAGCAGCCGCACAAACACCTCAGACACCATGTCTTCGGCTTCCTCATGCTCGGACAAAAAGCAGGAAGCAAACGAAACCAGTTTGGAATGGTATCGCTTGAAAAGCTCAGAAAAGGCCTCCTTGTCCGAATTGACGGAAACTCTATGGAGCAGAACCTTGGTTGAGCAGGACAAAATCATCAGGTTTTTGGGCTATTGGTAAATCGAGGTAATCCACGATCTGATCGATTTTCGTCACCCTGGGCTCTCTATTTCTGAAAGACTGATTGTCAGGTGACTTAATCAAAGAGATACATCGTTTGTCAAAATACCATTTCGGAAAACGGTCTTTTGAACGTCGAATAATTTTCGATTTTAACAGCCATTTCCCATCCTGCACTATCGGGTTTAGAGCCTGGCAAGGATGCCCGGTATCGAGGAATTTTGACCTGGAAAAATCAGCCCGACCCAAAGCAGCCTAATTTATTGCCTGGGTTTTTGTAGCAGATCCAGCCCGTTATTCTCCCTTATCTCCTTCTGTTCTTTCCTGCTTCTCGATATGCAAGTATCCCCATTTTCTCATTTCCCTGACTATTGGGTAAAGACTTTCACCATACTCAGAAAGATAATATTCTACCCTCGGAGGAACCTCCGGAAAAGCCTTTCTGGTGATTAGGCCATCTTTTTCAAGCTCGTCCAATTGTTTTGCGAGCATTCTTTCACTAATAGTGGGAAGCGTCCGTTTCATCTCACTAAACCTATTCCTTCCCTTTTTGATCATCACGATCAGAGTAGTTTTGCATTTGCCTTTAATCACTTTCAAAAAAACATCTGATGGACAGGTTAACTCGATATTTTCTAATTCAAACATATTTTTTTCTCGCTGGTTATCAGTAAAACTATAGTTTGGTTCAGTATGTGAAGCAAACGTAAGTCGTTGGATAGTATTTGTTTATTCATCAATTTTAATAAAAACGATAACATGGAAAACCAATTTAAAGCACTTCTGGTGCGAGAAGAAGAGGAAAAGTTTACTTCGAATATTGAACAAATCCACTCTCTTGATTTGCCACAGAATGATCTTTTAATTAAAGTCAGTTATTCATCGGTCAACTATAAAGACGCGCTCTCCGCTTCAGGAAACAAAGGTGTAACAAGAAAATTCCCTCATATTCCAGGCATAGATGCCGCTGGAGAAGTGGTTTCATCAACATCCACACTTTTTGATCCCGGTGATCGGGTTTTAGTGACAGGATACGATCTAGGCATGAATACCTGGGGAGGATTTAGCGAGTATATCAGTGTTCCAGCCAACTGGGCAGTTAAACTCCCAGAGGGGCTATCGCTATTTGATTCCATGGCCTTTGGCACTGCCGGACTTACTGCTGGCCTGTCAGTATATCATTTACTAACGAATAGCATTACTCCTGAGAGTGGAAAAATCGTCGTGAGCGGAGCTACAGGAGGGGTAGGCAGTGTGGCTGTATCCATCTTATCAAAATTGGGTTTTGAAGTATTGGCAATATCCGGCAAAGATCAGACAGCATACTTGACAAACGTGCTCGGCGCAAAAGAAGTGATTGGCAGAGATGAATTCGTGAAAAAATACGATGCAAAAGCCCTAGCTCGCGAGGAGTTTGCCGGGGGTATAGACACCGTGGGCGGAGAGATTCTATCTGGAATTCTGAAGTCATCTAACTATAATGCCACCGTCACCTGTTGCGGAAATGTTGCCGGCGCCAAACTCGAAACCAGCATTTTCCCATTCATCCTTAGAGGGATTAAGCTTATCGGAATTGACTCTGTAGAGCAACCTATTGAAGATAAAGAGAAAATATGGAAGCTACTGGCCAATGAATGGAAGCCTGACAAGCTAAATAACCTGGTCAGCGAGGTTTCCTTAAACCAATTACCGGATCTGTTCCAAAAGCTCTTGGATGGAAAAGCCCAGGGAAGATATGTTGTAAACATACATCCATGAGTTTTCCTGACCCTGGCTCAATACGATCAGTTTTGTCCAAAGACGCTTTGATCAGTGGAAGATTTTACGAAAACACTTCATCACTATTTGTAAAGGATTTGAATTCGATAGGATTGCCGCTGAAGTCAAATACAAACATCGTAAGTTGCTCCCCCACACTTCCGGAGTATCTTTTTTGTGGCTTGATGACAAATTCAATCGCGGCCTCCTCCAACTTCCGCTGAACGAGCTCAAACTCATTTATCTCCAAGAGACAGCCAAAATGTGGAATCGGAACCTTAATTCCATCGACCTTTCCGCAATAATCCAATTCCGGAAAATTGTCGCTTATGTGCGCTGAAAGTTGATTTCCAAAGAAGTTAAAGTCAAGCCAGGTATCCGTAGACCGGCCCTCTTGACACCCCAATATCTCGACATAGAATTTTCGGGTGGATGCTAAATCCTTCACTTTGAAGGCGAAATGAAATGCGCTCATAAAGGTGGCAAATAGAGAAGTTAATGCTTTGATAAACAGGTAATAGTCCGGTTTGGAGGACGCTAAACTAAGACGGAATCGGTATTTCAGGAAATTGAATCGATTGAAGATCTGTTGATTCTCCATCAAATCAGTGTTATTTACAATCAGATAACATTGATTGGATGGCAGACACCCTTGATTTGAAGATATTGACGGAATTGCGACAAAATTCCCGAGCTTCTTTTGCAGAGCTAGGCCGTACCGTAGGCCTTTCTCCCTCTTCGGTCAGAGAGCGAATCCAGCGGATGGAAATTTCCGGGCTGATCAAGAAATACAGCATTGAAATTGACTACGCACACCTTAGATTTATGCACTGGACTATTCCAAGTTTTTGGAGTATTCAAAAAGTCAGTAAATTCTTTTGGTTAAGAGGGAAACA